>JAKUOQ010000014.1:0-12210 GCA_022450865.1 Nitrospinales bacterium
ATATAATGATAGACGAAATTCTTAAATGGGATGCTGATATTTTTCTGACATCCATTCATGTCAATCTTAAGAAAGATATCAGTCCAACGATATTTTTAGTTTTGAGATTTTTACTTTATCCGAGTAGCAAAGCTAATTATGAAGAGATGGATTTGTCCATCCTCCAAATAAATGACTATTTAGAGGACAAAGTTAGTGAAAATCAAAGGATGCATTTGATAACAGGATTGGAAGCATTCGCGGGTTTGGATAAAATTCATTACAGTCTGCTTAAAACTCATGCAGCATGGTCAGCAGTAGCAGAGAAAATTTTTAGGGTTATAAATGTTCCCGTCCAAAGGAAATTGCGCTTGATAGATGGAATCAGATCTATCTTTGCTAATCTCAATCGTTTAATTTTCTACGATATGTTTTTCCTAAATAAAAAAGGACGTGAATTTTTTTAGGTAAATTTATGGGCTATCTTCTGGCGATAATACGGTTACTCATTTATGTAGGTGTCTTCGCCTTTTTCTTTTTAATAGGATTAATGGTCCATATTTTATTTTTTGTTTCGAAGTTGCAACGGAATAAATGGATTTTATTTTTTACCTGTTGGTGGGCCAAAACAACTTGTTGGGTCTTGAACTTTCAATTTAATGTTGTGGGAGATGAACTGCCAAAACCCGGGTCTTTGATTGTTGCAAATCATGTGGGCTCACCAGATATTTTTATCCTGGGTGCTTGTTTTAAAGCCTTTTTTGTTTCAAAAGCAGAAATTTCCAATTGGCCCTTTTTTAATCTATTGGCATGGCTTGGGTTGACCATTTTTGCTGATAGAAAACAAAAGCGGCAGGTCAGGTCTATTATTGAAAAAATTGAAACACGATTGAATTCCAATTGCTCGGTGATACTATTCCCCGAAGCGCAAGCAACAAACGGAGCAGATGTTGCCCCCTTTAAGTCTGCCGTTTTTGAATCTGTGGTACGAGCGAATCGGCCTGTGGTTCCCGTGGCTCTTCAATACCATGATGGCAAACGACCAACAATCGCGTATTATGGTGACTCTTTTTTCAAACATATGGTAACGTTACTGAAAAATCCTCGCCTGCAGGCAACAATATATATTTTGCCAGAAATAGCACCAGGATCTGACAGGTATCAATTGGCAAAGGCCAGTTATTTGGGGATTCGAAAGTGTTACCTAGGTAATATTTGACGATGATAATTGTCGTGGACTTTAATTAATAATTGGCAGACCATGATGAAATTACTGATAACTTAAATTTTTAAAGGCGTAAAAATGATCCATCCTTTTAAAGGTACAAAACCAGAAATCGATGCCTCAGCCCTCGTGGTTGATAGCGCACAAATCATTGGCGATGTGAAAATTGGTGAAGAGAGTAGCGTTTGGTTCAATGCTGTAATTCGCGGGGACGTCAATTTTATTCGAGTTGGCAAAAGAACTAATATCCAAGATGGTTGTGTTTTGCATGTGGCACGCAAAACCCTGCCATTGGAAATCGGCGATGAGGTTACAATAGGTCATAACGTTACCTTACATGCGTGTGCTATCGGTTCCCAATGTCTCATCGGTATGGGTGCTACAGTGATGGATGGTTCCGTAATAGGCGAACAGTCGATTGTTGGAGCCGGTGCTTTGGTTACGCCAAACACAAAGATTCCTCCGAAAAGTCTAGTTCTTGGATCTCCTGCAAAAGTAAAGCGTGAATTGACAGAAGAAGAGATACGTCGCATTCGTGAGTCAGCAGCAAATTATGTTGGCGATATTGAAACGTATCTGGATTAGATAAGAATGGACGAATTCAAAAAAGGCTCTGTACGGATTGCAGTGATCGGTGGTAGCGGTGCTTATCATCTTCTTACCAAACAATCATTAGGCAAAGAAAAAAAATGCCAAAGTCTCGACACCCCTTATGGAGAAAGTGCACCGATTCATCATTTTAGTATTGATGGACTTGAGTTTCTTTTTCTTTCCCGGCACGGTGAAATGGATTATTCCATCACCGCTCCTTTTGTAAATTATCGCGCTAATATCTACGCCTTAAAAGAATGTGGTGTGCAAAGGATTATTGCCTGGTCGGGCCCTGGTATCATCAATACAGCTTTCGAGCCTGGCGATTTTGTGGTGCCGCACGATATAATTGATGAGACTAAAAATCGTCCAACGACTTTTTTTGATAATACGGGAATTGGATTCATCCGGCAAAGCCGACCTTTCTGCCCACAAATCTCACATGCTTTGCACAACGTGTTGCACGAAACTGACTTGCAACATCACAATCAGGCGGTGTATGCCTGTACTGAAGGTCCCCGACTAGAAACCCCAGCAGAAATAAGAAAGTTACGTATCCTCGGTGCCGATCTTGTCGGCATGACCTTGGCGCCAGAAGCATTTCTTGCGCGCGAAAAAGAGATTTGTTATAGCCCGTTTTGTTATCTCACCAACTACGCCGAAGGAGTCAAACCTAGAAAATTTGAAAAGGGGAAATTGTTTGAAGGCATGCAAACAATAGAGGAAAAAAAACAGGTAGACAACGCTATTCAAAAGTTCCCCTCTCTGATACGCACGGTATTTGAAACTTTAAAAGAAGAAGAAAGAACCTGCGATTGTTCCGAAGCCCTGCGCCGTTATAAAAATAAGGGCTTTGTTTCGGAAGATGGATAGTAGACAAACCAAAGTAATATATTTAGAAGCTTGGGTTTGTGCTTTGGGGTCAGACCTATTCCCTGTCCGCGATAGTTGACTAATCGGGCCATGCATCGAACCCACCAGTCATGGAGTAAACCTCTTTGAATCCTTGTTTCGATAGATATTCTGCGGCACCCCGGCTAGAATTGCCGTGATAGCAACAGACTACTAGGGGTGTTTCCTTATCAGTTTTTTCGATGTACTCTTTAACATTTTGGTCGTTGAGAGAAACGGCATTAGGAATGTGGCCCGAGGCATAGGAGCCGGAATCACGAATGTCGACCACATTTACCGTACCTTCTTCAACCATTTCCTGAACCAACTGAGGATTTATTTCTTTGAACATGACAAGCTATCCTTTAGAGTGTTAAAAATTTAAATTCGATTTTCTATATTTTGTATCTTAGTTATTTAGATGGTTGGGCAGGCAAAAGGTCTCTTAGAATATTAAGGATAAAATGAATTTAGAGCAACTGGAAAAAAATTTTGAATCAGCTCTTTCAAAAGACGATTTAGTGGATACGGTTGCAAAAGCCGTTGCTTTTGCAAATGGTTGCCAGCAGGTAAGAAAATATGATTCCGCAATCGCCTGCCTGAATAAACTTGATGTAAAAGAACAAAAGAATTTGAAGGCGGTAATATTTACCGCATTTGGAACTGTCTATTGGGAGAAGGGGCAACTTAATAAAGCCTTGATCCAGTTTGAGCATGCATTACAACTTTTTAAAGAACTTGACGACAAAGCCGGAAAGGCAGCGATTTTTTCTGTTTTGGGTATTACTTACTGGCGGAAATGTGAATGGGATCTGGCTATAGAAAATATTAAAGATGCTTTGAGTCAAAATACGGGGAAGGATGAGCGTTTTGAATCTTTATATGGAGCATTTGATCGCGGTATTGTTAATTTACACAATCGCATACGATTGGGCAGGGAATTAGAAAAGCCATTGAAAATTTTGCGACCTTTATTTGCTTCAACCGCGTTGCATATCATTCTCGGTAACTTTGAAGAGTTGGAGATTTGTCTCAACGAGTCGATGGTCCTTGCAGAGCAACTGAACCAAGGTGATATTCTTAGAGCTGCAGAGGGTATAAAACTGTTAGCTGTAGGAGATAGTAATAACTAAATCTGGCGAGTAATTGGTTCCTTGACTAAACGAGTTATTGTTCTATTTTTCCTGAGTGTGGTCTAGATTAAAGTAGGTAAGTTCGTTCTTGTTGTGAAAAAGGTGAACGACTTTGCTGTTTGGAATGGCGGAGAATTTTTTTATGATATCCTGTCTAGATTCGCTTTTTAACTTGATGGTGCAAATGAAGTTTTTGCAGATTCCCGAATTGATCCACACCAATAACCAGTCATAAAGTTTTTCTGGGTAACAGATCACATCCGAAAAGAACCAGTCGACAGACCTTCCCTCCTTCTCAAATTCTTCTGGAAGTAAAGAGAACGCATCGCGTTTTTTAAAGGATACGCCTTTTAATTTAGAGATTTTCTCATCTAGGGGTGAACGATCGATGCTGAGAACTTCCGCTCCACATTTCTGTATTACCCATGCCCAGCCGCCGGGACTGCCACCAATGTCGATACAGAATTCTCTTGTTTTGGGAGTTTTCTCGGCCAGAGTCAGAGCTTCATATAGTTTCAGGTAGGCACGGTTAGGAGGGCCATTCTTGTCTTCGATGAAAGAAGGTTTGCCGTTGGGGAAGGGACTCGTACAATCTGCAGAAGCGAGTATGGTATTTTCATCGAGTAGGCACCAGGATCCTAAAGGATCTCCAGAAAGTGATGCGGGAAAGGTGAGGAGTTTTGGTTTTCTGGAGTTTAACTTCTCTTCAATGAGTTTCGCGCGCCGGTGCAGTTTGAAGGAATAAAGACACCAGTTGCGTTGATTGGATTCGAGTTTCTTTGCGGCATCATTTATTGAATCAATAGGGATTATTTTCGGGTTCTTCCAGATGTTTTGAGCCCAATATGCATTGATAAATGGCTGGCTTGAAAGAATGAGCCGGTCTTGGACAGCAATCACCCCTTCGATTTCTTTTAATAGAGGTTCGTTCAACCCTTCCGGTGCCAGGTAAGCGGATTGTATTTCAGCAGTCATAGCACGCGATCATATCATTTCTTAGATTCTGCTTTCTCAAATTGTTCGGAGGCTTCTTTAAGAATTTTTTCTGCTTCTTCTAGGTTTCCAAATCCGTTAGATTTCATTTTTCCATTACCCTTATAGTTTGCGAACCATTGTTCTAAAATTTCTTTGATTCCAGGGAATTGCTCATCCAACTCTTTAAGGGAATTTGATTTTTTAAGTGGAGAATTGAATTGAACAGCGATCAGTTTATCGTCCTGCTCTCTGTTATCTAAAAGTTTCAACACCCCCATCAGCTTTGCTGATACAACATCGCCGCGATTGAGAGGGGGACCCAGAAGAATGATGTCTAGAGGGTCGCCATCTCCACCCAACTCCTTCGGTAATAAAGTTCTTGGGACCATTCCATAGTTTCCTGGATAGCCGATATATTTTAAAACTCTGGGTTTTCCTTTTTTAAAATTCCATTTTAGATTTCCGTCTTCTTTATCCACCTCCCATTTTTCTGTTCTTCCCGCAGGAACCTCTATGACGGCTTGAACATTTCCAAAACTATCTTTGCTGGGATAGTCCTTTAATAAGTTCTTTGGGGATAAAAGAGTGTAGGGGTCGTTATATTTTAATTCCGATGCGATTCCGCAGGGCGTTTTGCACAAATCTGCAGCTAAAGGGGCGGAATAAAAAAATAAGATCAAAAAAGAGATTGTCAAAATTTTCATATTTCAATCCATATGGGTTCAGCTCTGTGCCCGTGAAGAATTTTTCATCACCTGCACGGCCTTAAATTGATGTTTTGGCTGAATAATATAAACTTTCTATGATAAGGATGGGTCATTCTTTATAAAACCTACCTATTACTAATCTAATTTAAGTGATATTAAGGTTTTTTAGTAATTATAGAGAATTTAGACTATTTGGATGGTAAAGATTCTTCTGATCAAAATCAATGCAATGAGCAGGGACATGAGGAACGAGTTAACTATGACAACCTCATAATTTCTTGCTGGAGCATCTAAACATTCTTTCGCCGCCTTCTTCTTGACAAGAAGCCGAGAATAAAGTATAAAAATCAATTCTCTACAAAAATTCTCCCATGTTGGGGGAGGTTTTTTAACGCTCATTATTAAGAAGGAGCAGTTTTTTGGCAAATCATAAATCCGCATTAAAGCGTATTCGACAAACCGCAAAACGTAACGAAAGAAATAAAGGTTATTTAACCTTGGTTAAAACAGTTACTAAAAAAGTAACAGTAGAAGCCGAAGCAGGAAACAAAGAACAGGCCTTGGTAGAATTAAAGAGAGCTGAAAAAGTGATCGCAAAAGTTGGTGGTAAAGGAATTCTCCATTACAGAGCTGCGTCTCGCAAAATTTCTAGTCTCACACGCCTCGTCAATCGCACCTCCTAAAACCCGCTAGGTTTAACTTCCTAAGTAGTATCAGTGAGCAAGAGCTAAAAGTATTGATACTTTCTAGTTTTAAATATATCGACTCGTAGGCCGGTTATCTAATGCCTTGTTGCCGTAAGCCCAAGGATGAGGGTTTGCATAACGAATACTGGGTCCTGCGAAGTGGATTTTAGGCTCCGGTCTGCCTGGGTGAGTTGCAAATAGGCACGCCTCAATTGTTGGTTGCTGAAATTTTTGGTGTGTTGCAGCGCTTTTTCCACCACAAAAGGATTGGCCCCCATGGCTTTGGCGATTTGATTTGAGGGAATATTTCTTTGCTGGTAATTTTTCACTTCCCAAATGACTCGGAATTGCCATGCTATCATTCCCATAATTTTTATCGGCTCTTCTCCGTGATCTAATTGATTATTTAAAAGTTGTAAGGCTTTGTGAGGATTTTTATTTTTCAAGGCATCGGTAAGGGAGAAAATAGTCTCCAGCCGGGTTTCTCCTACAACTTCCTGCACATCTTTCTCTGACACTTCTTTATTTTTTCCCACAAATATTAGCGTTTTATTCAATTCTTGGACAAGAACTCCAGGATGGGCTCCTACACGGTTTACCAAAGCACGCGCTGCATTCGTATTCATGGCATAGCCTTGGTCTTTGGCTTTATCTCGAATCCAGGTGACAAGCACATTTTCTTTAGGGGCTTCACAGGCGACGGCACCTTTAATTTTTGTGAGAGCTTTATAAACTTTTCGTTTCCGGTCTACCTTGTCGGCAGTTATAACCAAGCAAGTACCATCAATAGGGTTGTTACAATAATCTATGAGGGATTGAGCATCTTCGTCTTTTGGAATAGCGTCATGTAGGTTCCGAACAATTACAAGTTTAGTGCCACCGAGAAAGGGCAAGGTTTTAATAGATCCGAGCCAATTGCTGACGTTACTACTCCGGGCATCAAAAGTTTCTAGGTTGAAATCCCGGTTGTCTTCGTTGATCCATATTTTCGTTAGCGATCTGATTGCTTCGATATGGTAAAACCTCTCCGGGCCGTATAAAAAATAAACGGATTCTGTTTTTCCTTGTGATAATTTTTGGTCGAGGTCTTCTGGTGACACGATATTTAGAGAGTTTTAGAATTGATCGACTAATAAACTGACGAGACGCCTTCCCAGATCTTGAAAAGCCAGGTCCACAGCTTCTAGCCGGGCTCTTTCGGTGGTTGCGATATCGGATGTGGATTTGTAATCCCATTGTGTTTGCAATTGTTTTTCCATAAAAATTTTGTTTTTTACCTGATCTGTTACTTTTAATTGAACCCCGAGCTCGATAATAATATTGGAGACTAAATCCTGTGAGCCGAAAGAGACGTTTCTTAATTTGTAATAATTCAAAGTCGCGTCCATTATTAAATCGGCATTATCTTTTCTTGCCACTTTCAGGCGCCCATCAGAAATAAAAGATCGCAAAACGGCACTGGTAAGCTCCCTATGTATTTCAGGTTGGGAGGAGGTATTTTTAAATACTGAAATATAGATGGTTTTTAAGTGTGGTGGGAGTGTGTTGCCCGTTCCTACTAGCTGATAGCCACACCCTGAAAAGAGAAAACAGGAAATGGAAAAAGACAACAACCAATTATTCTTTTTCTTTGGTTTCATTTAACTACGATGTTGACCAGTTTTTTGGGAACGATGATGACTTTCTTAATTTCTTTGTCTTGGATCCACTCTTGGATCCGCGGCTCATTGAGGGAGAGTAATTTTAAATCTTCATCGCTGACTCCTGATGCCACCTGAATCTTTTGTCTCACTTTACCATTGACTTGTAACACGATCAATATTTCATCAGTTTGTGTTAGCTTTTCCTTATAGAGAGGCCATTTTTTTTCATCCAGCGCGTCCGAAAAGTTCATTTCTACTGCCATCTCTTGAGCGATATGCGGTGCGAAGGGTGAAAGGGTCAGGATAAGAGCTTCCATCGCTTCTCGAATTACAGCTTGAATGTCCTCTGTCGCTTCACTTTGCTTGTCTTTCCACTCCTTGAAATGGTAGAGATGATTCACCCATTCCATAATTGCCGCGATGGCGGTGTTAAATTGCATTCGTTTTTCGATATCTTCGGTGACACGCCTGATTGTTACATGAGTTATTCTGCGCAGTTCTTTTAATTCATTTATTGATGTGGAAAAATTTTCATCAGGAGGTGAGACAGTTTTTATCACATCAACAAACTCGCTAAAAATCCGCCAGACTCGTTTTAGAAATCGAAAGCAACCTTCTACGCCTTGATCGCTCCATTCTAAATCTTTAACTGGGGGCGCCGCGAATAGAATAAAAATCCGGGCGGTATCTGCACCATAATTTTTTATTATTTTGTCGGGGTCCACCACGTTACCTTTTGACTTCGACATTTTTGCTCCATCCTTAATAACCATTCCTTGAGTTAAAAGATGTTCAAAGGGTTCTTTGGTTTGGGTCAGTCCGATATCGTTTAGCACAAGATTAAAAAATCTAGAGTATAGTAAGTGCAGAATGGCATGTTCAATACCACCAACATATTGATCCACGGGCATCCAGTAATCGTTGTCTTCCAGATTAAAAGGATTATCTTCCAGACGTGGTGAAGTATAGCGGTCGAAGTACCATGAAGAACAAATAAAAGTATCCAAAGTATCGGTATCACGTTTAGCCGGGGCTTTACATTTTGGACATTTAGTTTTATAAAACGATTCGAGAGTATGAAGTGGCGACTGTCCTTTCTCTCCTAGTTGCACCTCTAATGGCAGTTCGACGGGCAGTTGGTTGTCTTTCACCGGAACAATTCCGCAGATATCGCAATGAACAACAGGGATGGGCGTGCCCCAATATCGTTGTCTTGAAACCCCCCAGTCGCGAAGACGAAAGTTGACGGTAGCTTTGCCGATGCCTTCTTTAGCTAGATATTCGCTCACCTTCTTACGGGCTTCTTGACCGATAAGTCCATCGAAGTTTTCGGAATGGATCATAGCTCCATCTGAGCTGAATGCTTTGGTCATGGTTTTTTCATCAAGCGTTTCATCTTTAGGTTGAATGACAACTCGAACGGGAAGATTATATTTGCGTGCGAAATCCAAATCCCTTTGATCATGGGCAGGAACCGACATGATGGCACCAGTGCCGTAATCCATAAGAACAAAATTTGCAGTCCAAATTGGAATAGATTCTCCCGTTAAGGGATTGGTGGCATACGCTCCTATAAATACCCCTTCTTTATCGCCGGTATCGCTGGTGCGTGCGATGGTGTCTTGGTGGTTTACCTTTTTAACAAAAGCATCTACTTCAGATTCTTGTTCGGTTCCTCGCGAAAGCTGAAAAGTTAAAGGGTGTTCAGGAGCCAGAACCATGAACATCGCGCCGTATAAGGTGTCGGATCGGGTTGTAAAGACTTTAATAGTGTGATCGCTGTCTTTGACTTTAAAGTTAACTTCTGCGCCGAAACTTTTACCAATCCAATTAATTTGCATGGTGAGCACTTGCTCCGGCCATTTCCCCGAAAGACTTTTGCATCCTTCCAGAAGGCGATCCGCATAGTCGGTAATTTTAAAAAACCAGCCTTCTTGTTGTTTTTGTAAAACTTCATTATCGCAACGCCAGCAACAACCATCGACTACCTGTTCATTAGCTAAAACCGTTTGGCAAACTTCACACCAGTTTATTGTGGAGTTTTTTCTATAGGCGATTCCTTTTTCCAGAAATTTTAGAAATAACCATTGGTTCCACTTGTAGTATCCAGGGTGGCAGGTAGCTATTTCACGGTCCCAGTCATAACTCAAACCAAGAGCTTTGATTTGTTCCCGCATGGTTCGAATGTTTTCAAAAGTCCATTTGGCAGGATGCGTATTATTTTTGATCGCGGCATTTTCGGCGGGCATTCCAAAAGCGTCCCAACCTAGAGGATGAATAACATTGAACCCTTTCATCCGTTTGAATCGTGCTAATGTGTCACCGATCGTGTAGTTTCGAACATGACCCATATGGATACGTCCTGAAGGATACGGGAACATTTCTAAAAGATAGAACTTCTTTTTGGAAGAATCGCGTTCTACTTTGAATGTTTTGTTTTTTTCCCAATATGCCTGCCATTTTGCTTCAATACGATTTGGTTCGTAAGGGCGCATAAATATTTTTCTTGCCTGAGGATTACTATAAGTTTAAAAGCAGGAATTCTAACATAATCCATTCTCTCGCGAGGGATGCAACTTGCCAATATTTTTTTAATTATAGGCATTATTTGATCACTAAGGTTCGATAATGACAGAGCTTTCGGGAGCCATAGCGGTAGTTTTTATAATCTATTTTCTGATTATGTTGGGCATCGGATGGTTGGCCTCTCGCCAGATACGGTCGCCGTTGGATTTTTTTCTTGCTGACCGTTCTTTAAAAGCATGGGTTACTGCTATTTCTTCTACAGCTAGTTCAGAAAGTGCCTGGGCTGTTTTAGGTACTGTAGGGCTTGCATATACGGAAGGACTGTCCGCAATCTGGTTTTTGCCTGGATGTCTGATGGGATACCTGATCAACTGGTTTTTCATTGCAGAAAAAATTAGAAAACAATCCGAAGAAATTCAAGCAGTGACTCTTTCTGACTACATAGAAAATTATTTTAATGATGAGAAGCATGTTTTACGCTTAATCTCAGTAGTGATTATTTTTTCCTGCATGATGGGTTATGTAGCGGCCCAGTTGATAGCCATCGGAAAAACTTTTGATGCCATTTTTGGAGTGCCTCATATTTTAAGTATCTCTGTCGGTGGCATAATTGTATTGGGTTACACAATGATGGGTGGTGTGCGTGCTGTAGCTTGGACAGATTTTATTCAAGGACTCATCATGGTCTTTGGTTTGGTTGTTGTATCTCTAGTGGCAGTGCAAAACTTGGGTGGATTTTCCGCCATGCTGGTGGAAGTAGAACAGGTCTCTCCCACAACACTTGAATGGATGGGGGGGAAATCCATTGCTACTTTTTTTGGCTCAATGGTTGGATTGTTGGGGATTGGGCTTGGGTATCCAGGGCAGCCGCATGTTGTCACTCGGTACATGGCTGCGAAAAATACCCAAGTTATTAAAAATGGAACATGGATTGCCTTGGGGTGGGGATTGCTTATTTATTCTTCTTCTATTTTACTGGGAATTTGCGGACAAGTTCTTTTTCCTGGATTAGAAGATCCTGAACATCTATTTCCAAAAGCAGCGGAGCAACTTTTACCAACTTTTTTGACGGCTATTGTTTTAATAGGAGTTTTGTCTGCAATCATGTCTACGATCTCGGCGCAAATACTGGTGGCAGCATCGACGGTTGCGCATGATATTTATTCAAAAATGCTAAAACAGTCTTTATCGCACAAACGAATAATCTTCGTAAGCCGATTGACAGTTCTATTATTGGGATTTGGGGCGATGCTCATTGCATTAGATGAGACACGTGTTATTTTCTGGTTTGTGCTATTTGCGTGGTCTGGCCTAGGAGCTAGCTTTGGGCCACTGATTCTTTTTACTCTTTATTGGAAAGAGACCTCGCGCCAGGGCGCGATTGCAGGAATGTTGACGGGGTTTATAATTACATTGGTTTGGAAAATCAATGGTTTTTCCGACTCTGTGATTTACGAGTTAGTCCCGGCTTTTTTATTATCTAGTCTTGCTATTTATTTTGTGAGTAAAGCGACTAAAAAAAACTTTAGGACTCCAAAAACTTAAAAATAATGGTTGCCATTTTTTCTGCGCCTCCTTGTTGATCATTGATGAAAGATTTTGCTTTGGAGGCCAATCTCCTGCGATAGTCTTTTTGTTTAAGAAGGGCATCAACTTTTTCTTCAATCTCCTCCGAATTTCTAACCGTGAACGCAACCCTTTGTTTATTTGCTTCATCTGCTACGTGATCTATATTTTCGATGTGAGGTCCATGCAGTACGGCGATGCCATGTGACAATGGTTCTATCAGGCTATGTCCACCGCCAGGTTCGATAAGACTATGACCGATAAATACCACTTGACCTAATGAATATA
>JAKUOQ010000014.1:12220-26813 GCA_022450865.1 Nitrospinales bacterium
AATGCAGCTAGCTCCCCGACCGTATCCAAGAGAATGACCGATTCCGGTTCGGAGTTTTCTAGTAAAGAGCGGCGGCAATAAGAAATACTCTTTTTTTCAAGCAGAGCAGCTATTTCATCTGCCCTTTCAATTCTCCTTGGAGCAAGAATCAAAACCAGGCAGGGATGTTTTTCCTTCAAATGCTGATGAGCGTTGAGAATTATTTCTTCTTCTCCAGCATGAGTGCTACCAGCTACCCATATTGGCGTACTTTCGTTTAATTTATAAAAGTGTCGCAAACGATTTCTGTCATTATCCGACATTAGCTGCAAGGAATCGAATTTTGGGTCGCCGACCACTTCTATTTTTTCAGGATTTACGCCCAGATCTACCATAGTTTGCTGGCTATTATTGTTTTGCATGCAAAGTAGGTTGAATTGTTGAAACATATTTCTAAAGATAGAACCAGCTTTCAAGTAGCCACTGGCAGAACGATGTGAAATACGACCATTGAGTAAGATTATTGATGTATTTTGTTTATGTAATTGGTCGATCAAACCGGGCCAGAAACCTGTATCAATCACAACATATATATCGGGTTGAATCCTGGTCCGTGCCAACCAGGTGAAGGGTAGACAATCTAAGGGATGAAAGAAAATATTTTCCGCTATTTTAAGATGCATCAAGGCCCCTTCATAACCAGAATCGGTAGTGACGGAAACCACGATTTGTAAATTTAGATTTTTTTCATGAATTTTTTTTAGAATAGGTGTAGCTGCTTTCACTTCCCCTAGAGAAAGTGCATAGAACCAAAGAATTTTGCCTTCTTCCTTTTTTATTTTTGGGGTAAAACCAAAATGGTGTTTCAAAAATTTAAATTTATATTTCGAAAAAAATGACAATATGGTGAATACAGGAACAATGATAATAGTGCTCAGTAGGGAAAGGATGTGGTAAAAAAAGGTCATATCAAATCAAAACCAGAATTTAAGCAGAACGTGTCTCTTCGATAATTTTTATATTACGGAGTGCAGCGCCGCGATGGTTGCGAACAGTTTCGGCTGCTGCCCGGCCAGCTTTTTGCCTGTCTTCAGAACTTAAGATAAAATGTTTGAGCGTTGGATAGAGTTCCTCTTCTTTTTGTAGTTGGATGCCGCCTCCAGAGTCAATGAGTAGTTTGGCTTCATCTTCAAAATTATTCATATGCCTGCCGAAAAACACAGGCATATCGAATGCCGCCGGTTCGAGAATGTTTTGACCACCGAAACGGGGGTTGAATCCGCCTCCAACATAAGCCAGTTTGGCATTGGCGTAAAAACTACTCAACACTCCCAGTTTGTCCACAAGAATTAATGAACCCGGATGGTTGACCCAATCTCCTCCTTCCTCCATTTTTGAGTATGAGATATATTCAACATTAAATTCCCGGATAAGGTCTTCCACTTCGCGACAACGTTGCATATGCCTGGGGGCGATTACCCCAATGATATTTGGAAAATCTTTTTTTAATTTAACATAAGCCTGCATTACGGGCCCTTCGTCTCCCGGCCGGGTTGATCCAAAAACGATTAGAAAAGAACTGGGGTCAAATGCGACAGACTTTAGCTCGTTAGATTCCATTGGAGGGGCATCAAATTTTATATTACCTGTGACTTTTATTTTTTCTTCAGGTATGCCGAGTTCAAGTAATCGCTCTGCATCTAATTGAGAGCGCATGGAAAACAGGGTCACCCCTTCTGTCATCCATAAAAAGAAACTCTTTAATTTTCCG
Source organism: Nitrospinales bacterium (assembly GCA_022450865.1). GTDB lineage: Bacteria > Nitrospinota > Nitrospinia > Nitrospinales > VA-1 > UBA8687. The sequence continues at coordinate 13,971 of JAKUOQ010000014.1, forward strand.
TAACGATTTAGAGATTTTTTGGAGACTCTTCCGTTGATTTGTAACACCGGAATTTTTCTCTTCTTACATTGCCTTAATAGGCAGGGCCACAACTCTGCTTCAATAAGGATTAGTTGTGATGGTGCAATCTGGTCAAAGACCGGGTTCAGCCACAACGGAAAATCTAATGGCAATCTGAAAACATGAGGCAGGTTTTCTTCGTTTGCCATTGCATATCCCGTGGGAGTGAATGTGGACAAAACGATAGGACGCGTTTCGCCCTGCTCCTGTAAAACGGTGATGAGGGTTTTGGCCAAACGTACTTCACCTACTGATGAGGCATGTATCCATAAGCTTTCTTTTAACTTGAGAAGAGTTTTTGTACCTTTTACCCTATCCTTGATATTTTTTCTAAAGCTTGGGGAGACCAAGGCTTTTAACAGTAGGAAAGGAGATACGGCAAGCATCAGGGTGGCTGTTAGCATATAATACAAAAAATCCATTATGGTAAGAGTATACTCCTATAAAGATTTTAAAAATATCGATAAAAATGTCAGAGTTATTCTATAAAATCATATCTCCAAACCGGAAGTGGTATTGGTTTCCTGTTTTCTGGTTTTTGAGATGCGCCTCATTTTTTTATCTTCTGGGCCATCATTTTCGGTTGTGGGCCTATCGTTGGGGGATTTTCCCGCGGCGCAGCCTTGATTGCAGAGTGATCAGCGTTGGGAATCTAACGCTTGGTGGGACAGGGAAGACCCCCTTTGTTATGATGATTGCTGAAACTTTGAGAGGTAATGGGTATAAGCCAGCTATCCTGACGCGGGGGTATGGGGGGAAATCCAATAAGCTCGTAAATGTGGTGTGCGATGGGAAGTCTCTTCTTCTTTCGCCGGATTATGTGGGAGATGAAGCAGTGATGATGGCAGAAAAACTGCAGAACGTTCCTATAATTACAGGTTCTGATAGGTTTCAAACAGGCCGTTATGCTTTAGAAAATTTCGAAATCGACACCTTGATTCTAGATGATGGATTCCAGCATCTGGCTTTGCGCAGAGATTTGGATATCCTACTATGCGACCATCAAAGACCTTTGGGAAACAATCACTTGTTCCCTGCTGGTGAATTGCGCGAACCTGCTTCTGAAACACAAAGAGCAGATATGGTTTGCTTTACACGCTATTTAGGAGGCCCAGTTAAATTTTCTCAAAAATTTCTTGGTTCCATTCCGCAAATAAAGACCCATCTTCGGCTGGACTCTATAATTAACATGGAAAATGACGATGTTTGCGATGCGGAAGCTTTGAAGAACCAACCGGTGGCCGCGTTTTGTGGGATCGCAAACCCTGAAGGGTTCCGCCAGATTTTGGAGGATTCTCAGGTACAATTAAAAGTGTTTAAAGCTTTTCCGGATCACCATGTTTACAGCTTGCAGGATATTAAAGACCTGGAGTCTCGAGCTTTGGAGGAAGGAGGGAAACTCATCCTCGTTTCTGAAAAAGATGCGGTCAAGTTAAAAGACATTAAATTTTCATTACCATTTTATAAAGTAGTGATTGATTTGGAAATTCTGGAAGGTAGAGAAATATTCAATAAAAAAATAACCACTACTAGCCGTGGGGACCACTAGCCGTAGCTTCTTAAAGGGTAGATTAAGGGCGAGGGGGATTAGATAATCCTTATTTTTAATGATTGATATAAAAAGTCTAAGCTCCAATCAGCGATTTGCGATGAATGTTTTGGTTCCATCGCTTTACCTTTTCCCATTGGTACTTGCTTACCTTGGCCCAAAGAATTTTGGGTTTGGCTATGACGGGTTGGTATATACAGGTTTGGCGGTTGGTGCGGTGGGAATGACCCTGTGGATTTTATCCATCTTGACATTAGGTCATTCTTTGGCCGTTTTGCCTGGGACGGATCGTTTGGTGACCCGCGGAGTTTATCGATATCTACGTCATCCGATTTATATTGGGATCATTTTAACTTTGGGCGGATTATTTTTAGCTTGTGGTTCCACGATTTGTCTTGTTTATGTATTTGTGGTAGTGGTTCCTCTGAATGTTTTCCGAGCCAGAGTAGAAGAAGTGGTTTTGCAAGAACAACTTGGTGAAGCCTACCAACAATACCGTACCGGCACCTTTTTTTAGTTTTCCTAGTGACTTTAAAAATTAAATTTCGAGTTTTACTTACCCAATGTAGTGAGCCGGTTGAAAATGGTGAGTTGATAATAGAGGATGGAGATATTTTAGAAATATCCCCGCAGGCTTCTAAAGTAAATACAGAATATACGTTGGATCTCTCTGATCACTTGTTGATGCCGGGTTTTGTTAATGCCCATAGCCACCTTAGTTTGACGGCCCTCGAAAATAAACTTTCACCTTCAAAAAACTTTGCCTGTTGGATCCGTGATTTAATTGTCCTCAACTCTGCCTTGAAAGGTGAGGAAAGGGTTTGGGGTATCCAAAAGGGTGCTAGTGAAATGAAATCTTCAGGGGTAACCGGTCTTGCTGATTATGTGGCAGACTCGGCCTTATTGGATTCCATTGGTGGTTTAGGCTTTCGGAGCGTTTTGTTTTTAGAAATTATTGGGTTTCAAGATAAAAAGGCCGAGGGTCTAGCAAAAGAAGTGGAGAGAATTTTTAAATCGCATGGGTCGATATGGACTTTGGGAATCGCTCCCCACGCACCTTATTCTGTTTCTGAAAAGTTGTTCCTCCAATTAGATCAACTGTCTAAAAAGTACGGATGTTTACTTTCTACTCATCTAGCAGAAACCGATGAAGAGAGTCAGTTTATTGAAAAAGGTGAGGGGCCTTTGGTAGATCTTTTAAAAGACAGGAAAGCTTTTGATGGGAATTGGCAAGCTCCGGCGACAAGCCCCGTTCGTTACCTTAAATCTCTTGGCACTCTTAATGAAATGGTCGCAGTCCATTGTAATTTTATTGATGACGATACAGATGCTGTGCAAGCGGCGGTGTTTTGTCCGAAAAGTACTCACTGGTTTGGGCGCATTAATATTCTTCCAGTGAGAAAAATGTTGGATGCTGGAGTTCCTGTTGCCTTAGGAACGGATTCTATGGCCAGTAATGATTCCTTAAATTTTCTCGAGGAAATACGTATGGCAGATAAACTATTACCAGAAGTGAGTCGCAAAGAAATCTTAAAGATGGCAACGCGTCTTGGGGCGGAAATTTTGCGGCTCCCTTGTGGGAAAATAGAACCCGGACAAAAAGGAGATTTCATCGGATTTAAGATAGGGTCCGACTACGGTGGCGACTGGCACGATATTCCTTTCGAACCGCAAAGAAATAAAGTAGATTTTTATATGGTGGATGGAAAGTTTTAAGCCTATTTCTCTTCTAGTTATGCGGATTTACTGACTCCCATAAAACTATTACTCAGAACAATCAGAGCACTGATATCGACGTTTCCTCCAGAATTTTTCAGAGAAGAAAATCTCGGGGATAAGTAATTTGTGGTTGATTGAAAAGAATTTGCTAAATTTATATTTTTTTAAAAAACTTTATGCTAAAATGCCCCGCTTAAATTCATTTTGAGTAGTTTTTTATAGAGGGGGCTTTTTTCTGGGAAAGAAACCGTGGGTCATGCTATAGTTGTTGCCGTAAACACCTTTCGTAGTAAGAAATCCAGTTAAATCTAAGGTTTATAGCCTAAAATCTCCATTTTTTGTTGCAACTTTGGAAGTCAAAGTGTACAGTGGGGGTTTTTATTTGCTGAGCTGGCATAGCTCAGTTGGTAGAGCAGCTGATTTGTAATCAGCAGGTCGGGGGTTCGAGTCCCTTTGCCAGCTCCAGTTTTAACTAATTGGTTTGAAAAGGATTCTGGCGCCCTGCGTTGGAGGATAAGGTTGGATGTTTGACCGGCTTTTGAAAGTCGCGTTTTTCCCAAAATTCCGGGGAGGTTCCCGAGTGGCCAAAGGGAACAGACTGTAAATCTGTCGGCTCAGCCTTCGGAGGTTCGAATCCTCCCCTCCCCATCCTGAGTTTTGAGGTTGGTTGAACTTGCGGGAATAGCTCAGTTGGCTAGAGCGTCAGCCTTCCAAGCTGAGGGTCGCGGGTTCGAGTCCCGTTTCCCGCTCCACCTTTTTGGTGAGGCGAATTAGTTTTTGCGCCCACGTAGCTCAGTGGTGGAGCACTTCCTTGGTAAGGAAGAGGTCATCGGTTCAATCCCGATCGTGGGCTTCGGGTTTTAATTAGGGGTGGTTTAAGAGGCAAATTTTATAAACTTATGCGAGTCCAAACCGGGGAGTTGATCCCATTCAAATAAATAGGGGTTGTCTAGTATTATGAGAGTGATCGTTCATTTTGCATGTTCTGACTGTGATCGGAAAAATTATTCGAATACGAAAAATAAAAAGACCACCACGCAAAGGTTGGAATTTAAGAAGTACTGTAAGTTTTGCGGGAAGCACACCCCCCATAAGGAAACAAAGTAAGGAAAAATCAGGCGGTAGGGAGCTAGATTTCAATTAAGGATTCAGTGTCGGGCGAGAATATTTATTCCCCTTCATATTGGCTGGCGAGGATTCAATTTATTAGGCCAGTAGCTCTAATTGGTAGAGCATCGGATTCCAAATCCGAGGGTTGGGGGTTCGAATCCCTCCTGGCCTGTATTAACTTGTTTGAGGATTATGTTTTCAAAAGCAGTCGAGTTTCTGGTTGAGGTTAGGGCGGAGGTAAAAAAAGTAACGTGGCCTACTCGTCGGGAGGCTATGAGTGGGACCGCTGTGGTCGTGTTCGTAGTTCTGGTTATGGCTTTGTTTCTGGGAATTGTTGATGCGATTCTTTCTAAGATCGTTCAAGGGCTCATAAATATCTAGGCGGGTGAATATTGTCTAAGCAATGGTATGTTATCCACACCTATTCCGGGTTTGAACGGAAGGTGAAGTTAAGTATAGAGGAGCAATTCGGGCACTCTAGTTATGGTGACCGTTTTGACGAGGTGGTGATTCCCACCGAAGAAGTTGTCGAGGTTCGAAAAGGCAAAAAAAAGGTTTCCTCGCGGAAATTTTTTCCGGGTTACATCCTTATCAGCGTCGATATGAATCAGGATATTTGGTACATGATCAAAAACACCCCGAAGGTAACAGGTTTTCTGGGGAGTAGTGCAGACCCGGTACCTCTTTCAGGGGAAGAGGTTAAGACGATCATGGATCAGATTAAAGGGGAGTCGGCTAGGCCGAAGCCGAAATTTTCTTTTGAAAAAGGTGAGAGCGTGCGGGTTATTGATGGACCTTTTCTTAATTTCAATGGTGTGGTCGAAGATGTTAACCAAGACAAGGGTAAGGTAAGGGTAATGGTTTCAATTTTCGGTCGTGCTACCCCGGTCGAGCTAGAGTTTCCTCAGATTGAGCGTGTGTAAAATTGTTGGTTCAATAACAAGTGGTGAAAAAAGAGGTCCTAGAGAGTGGCTACTAAACAAGTAATGAGTCAAATAAAGCTCCAAATTCCTGCTGGTCAGGCAACGCCTTCTCCACCTGTCGGGCCTGCGCTCGGACAGCATGGTGTGGCAATAATGGATTTTTGCAAGGCGTTTAATGCAAAAACCCAAGGGCAGGAGGGAAGTATTATACCTGTAATTATTGATGTTTATAAGGACAGGAGTTTTTCTTTTATTACAAAGTCACCACCCGCATCGGCTCTGCTAAAGCAGGCAGCGGGTATTGCTAAGGGCTCCTCTAATCCTAGTAAGGAATCTGTGGGTAAAGTGACTCTAGAGCAGGTAAGGGATATTGCAAAAGTTAAAATGGAAGACTTGAATGCCGAGGATTTGGATATGGCCGTTAACATCATTAAGGGTTCGGCAAAAAGCATGGGATTGAAAGTCGAAGGTTAACCGGGAAAAAATTATGGCTAAACATGGAAAAAAATATCGGGCTGCGGCGCAAAAAGTCGATCCTGATAAAAAATATGAGTTGAAGGAGGCCATTGGACTTGCTAAGGACTCTAATTCTGAAAAATTTGATGAGTCGCTCGATGTGGCGGTCAGATTGAGCTTGGATCCTAGAAAAGCAGACCAGAACATTCGCGGAAGCGTGGTTTTGCCTAAGGGCACGGGTAAAAAATTTCGTGTTCTTGTGTTCGCTAAAGGCGATAAGGAAACAGAAGCGAAAGCCGCAGGTGCAGTAGAGGTCGGTGGTGACGATTTAGTTGCTAAGGTGCAGGGTGGTTGGATGGAATTTGATCGTGTGGTCGCGACTCCAGATATGATGGGTCAGGTAGGTAAGTTGGGTAAGATCTTGGGCCCCAGAGGTTTGATGCCGAATCCGAAAACGGGAACGGTGACTTTCGATGTCAAGCAGGCTATTGAGCAAATCCAGGCAGGGAAAGTGGATTACCGTGTCGACAAATCAGGGATTGTTCATGCGTCGTTGGGGAAAGCTAGTTTCTCTGTTGAAGATCTTGCTGAAAACTATCAAACCCTCATTGCTATATTGGTCAAGGCCAAGCCGGCATCAAGTAAGGGGCATTATGTGAGAGGCATATCGGTTTCAACCACTATGGGGGTTGGGGTCCGAGTGGCGTACACGGCTTAACTAAATTGATAAATCCCCCTTTGCAGGGGTTTGTAATTGAGAGGGGTGGCAAAAGTGCCGAATGCAGAAAAAATTAAAAAAGTTGAAGAGCTTAACGGGATTTTTCTGAAAGCCAAGTCAGCTGTTCTTGCCAATTATCAGGGGATCGAGGCGGCGGAATTGACTCAGTTACGCAGTCATATGCGTGGCAGGGCGATAGACTTTCGGGTTGTTAAGAATACTTTGGCGAAGCAAGCTGCTAAAAATACTCCCTTCGAGTTGTTGGATGGAGATTTCACCGGTCCTGTGTCTTTGGTTCTTAGTTTTGAAGATGCGGTGGCACCGGCAAAGGCGTTGGCGGAATATGCAAAATCTGGAGCTGAAAAAAATCCTAAGGTGATTTGTGGCGTGGTTGAGGGGAAAAAGGTTTCCCCTGAGGAAGTTAAAGCGTTGGCAGATCTACCATCTAAAGAAGTGCTGATTTCGCAGTTATTATCGACCATGAATGGTCCGACCACAAACTTTGTCGGGGCTCTTAGCGGATTATTGAGAAAGTTGGTGGGTACTCTGGACGCGATAAAAGATAAGAAGGCAACTGAATAGACCGGTTCCCGATTTGGGGATCGCTGTAAATAAATTATTGGATTAAAATTTTAGAAAAAACATTTTTTGAAAGGAGGGCGTAATGGCCGCCACAAAGGAGGACGTAGTTTCCTTTATCGATAGCATGACTGTTTTAGAAATGTCAGAGTTTGTAAAAGAATTGGAAGAAAAATATGGTGTGACTGCTGCGGCGCCTGCTGTTGCAATTGCTGCGCCTGTTGATGGAGGGGGTGCCGAAGCTGAAGAAAAAACCGAGTTCGATGTTGTTCTTACGGCTGCAGGTGATAAGAAGATCCAGGTTATTAAGGAAGTTCGAACCATTACCGGGTTGGGACTAAAGGATGCCAAAGATCTGGTAGAAGCAGCTCCCAAAGCAATTAAGGAAGGTGTGAAAAAAGAGGAAGCGGAGGAAATTAAAAAGAAAGTCGAGGAGGCTGGCGGCACAGTGGAGGTTAAGTAGCGGAGATCTAATGCAACAGTTGTACATTTGTTTTAGTAGTTAAATTTTCCGTTAATCTTTCTTCCAGAAGGATGCTGCCCTATGTCAAACAATCGTTCTCAAAGAGCGCTTGGTAATCTGAGACAGAGAAAAAATTTCGCCCGAATTCCGACCATCATTGGTATTCCCAATTTAATCGAAATTCAAAAAAAATCATTCGAGCATTTCCTTCAATGGGATGTTGCTCCGCATGAGCGCCAAAGAAAGGGTTTGGAGGATGTCTTTAGTGATGTCTTTCCTATCTCAGATTTAAACATTAACGCCCGTATTGAATATGTCGGTTTTGAGATCGGTATATGGGAGTGCGGTTGCGGTGAGTTTAAAGAACTCGGTGGGCCGAATATCTTTTGCGACACTTGTAAGCAGGAGGTCGCCTATAAGGAGAAGCATAAGTTCAGCGAATGTCGCCAGAAAGGTCTTACCTATTCTGACCCTATTAAAATAATGGTTCGGCTCGTGCTTTTTGATCGCGAGGCGGTGGATATAAATGCTCGCACGCTGAAAACTCTGCTTGGAAAAGTAATTATTGAAGAGGTCAAGAAACCAGGTACCTCAAAGAATCTAATTCCGGCTAAAACGGAAATCACCGAAGATATTTTAAAAACTCTGGCAACGGGGAAAGTGCCCCAAATAACCATTAATTGCGTTCGTGAGGTAAAAGAGCAGAAAATTTTTCTAGGCGAAATGCCTGTGATGGGACCGACAGGCACCTTTATGATAAACGGAGTGGAGCGTGTCATTGTGAGTCAGATGCATCGCTCGCCAGGGGCTTTCTTTTCGCACGATAAGGGCAAGTCTCATGTCAGCGGCAAAATTCTTTACTCTGCTAGGATAATTCCGGATCGTGGTTCTTGGATCGATTTTGAATTCGATATCAAGGATTTGCTTTATGTTAAAATTGACCGTAGACGCAAGCTTCCAGCAACTATCCTTTTGCAGGCATTCGGGATGGATGTCAAAACCATTCTTGAAACCTACTACCCCATTACAAAAGTAAGTATCACAACAAAAGACTTCCGCTTGTTTATGGGAAGTAAAAACCTGCTCATCGGATTCAAGGTTAAGGAGGATGTGATAGACCCGAAAACCGATGATGTGGTTCTCAAGGCGGGTAAAAAGGTGACCGTAGGTGCGGCTAAAAAGTTAAGTCGATTGTCTAGGTCAACTAAGGTTGAAATTGACTCTGAAAGTTTAATCGGCAGGTATTTGTTTAAGGAAATCGTTGATCCTGAGACAGGGGAAATTGAAGTTGACACTAATCAGGAGATCACAGAGGGCGTTCTTGAGGTAATTAAGAAAAATAAGCTCAGTGAGATTCAAATCTTACATATTGACGAAGAGATGTCGGATACAGTTATCCGCGATACTCTGGTGGTTGCAAAAACCCAAAGCCAAGAAGAGGCTATTAAGGAAATTTATAAAAGGTTGCGTCCTGGGGATCCTCCAACTCAAGAAATAGCGCGCTCTCTTTTTGCTAATCTGTTTTTTAATCCTAAGCGTTACAACCTTTCTGTTGTGGGTCGTATTAAGTTGAATCAGAAGTTTGGCTTGGATATTCCTTTGGAAAACCGGCTATTGACCTTGGAAGACTTGGTGGCGGTTGTGCGGCACATAATCGATCTCAGAAATGGGATTGGTGATATAGATGATATTGATCACCTGGGAAACCGAAGGGTGCGTGCAGTAGGGGAGTCTCTGGAGAACCAGTTCCGCGTTGGAATAGTACGAATGGAGCGGGCGATCATTGAAAGAATGTCCATTCAGGATTTGGATGTCTCCATGCCACATGATTTGATCAATTCCAAACCGGTGACCGCCGCTATTAAAGAATTTTTTGGTAGCAGTCAGTTGTCTCAGTTTATGGATCAAACCAATCCGCTTTCAGAAATTACACATAAGCGAAGATTGAGTGCATTAGGTCCGGGAGGGCTAACTCGCGAGCGCGCGGGATTTGAAGTACGCGATGTGCACCCAACCCATTACGGTCGTATTTGTCCGATTGAAACACCGGAGGGTCCAAATATTGGTCTAATTGCATCGCTTAGCACATATGCCCGGGTCAATGAATATGGATTTATTGAGACTCCCTATCGAAAAGTGCGTAATTCTGTTGCTCAAGATGATGTTGAGTTTCATACGGCCTTGGTTGAAGATAAGTTTGTTATCGCCCAGGCCAATGCGAAGATAGATGATAAGAAAAATTTTTCTGATCCAATAGTTTCAGCGCGTAAGGGAGGGGATTTTGTTCTCACTCCGCGAGAGAAAGTTGATTTTATGGATGTATCCCCAAAGCAGTTGATTAGTGTGGCTGCATCTTTGATTCCCTTTCTGGAAAATGACGACGCAAACCGGGCTTTGATGGGATCCAATATGCAACGACAAGCCGTGCCATTGCTACAATCAGAAGCGCCCTTGGTGGGTACCGGTATGGAGGCAATTGTTGCACACGATTCTGGTGCTGTGGTGGTTGCAGAAAACGATGGTGTGGTTATTAGTGCTGATGCAACCCGCATTGTTATCCGTACTGAAAAGAAACCAGCGGGAAAAGTGAAAACTCGTCGAAGTCAGTTAGATTCGAATGTAGATATTTATTCACTGAATAAGTATCAACGGTCTAACCAGAATACCTGTATCAACCAACGTCCCCGTGTTTCTTCTGGAGCGATGGTTAAAAGGGGTGATGTTTTGGCAGATGGTCCTGCGACCGATCATGGTGAATTGGCCTTGGGTCGAAATGTTCTCGTCGCATTCATGCCTTGGGATGGCTACAACTTTGAAGATGCTATTATCGTAAGTGAAAAACTTGTCAAAGAAGATGTTTATACTTCTGTTCATATCGAGGAATTTGAAGTCGAAGCCCGTGATACCAAGCAGGGCAAGGAAGAGATTACCCGCGATATTTCGAATGTAGGGGAGGAAGCCCTAAAGAATCTGGATGAAAGCGGTATTATTCGGGTTGGGGCAAGCGTCAAGCCTAACGATATTCTAGTCGGTAAGATCACTCCAAAAGGTGAAACCCAGCTAAGTCCTGAAGAAAAACTTTTGAAAGCTATATTCGGGGAAAAAGCGGGGGACGTTCGGGACACATCGCTTCGAGTGCCTCCTGGGGTGCATGGAACGGTCATTGATGTGAAGGTGTTCTCGAGAAAAGGAATTGATAAAGACTCGCGAACGCTTGCGATTGAAGATGAAGAAATTGCCTTGATTGAAAAGGACTATAAAGATGAGATAGATATCGTTAAAAGTGAAACCGCAAAAAAAATTCGGGGATTGCTTGTTGGTAAAAAAGCATCCAAATCCACTACCGTGGGTAAGGTGAGCTTTAAAAAGGGTGAGGCGATCCAGGAAGAAGAAATTGTTAAATTGAGTATAAAAGATCTGGTTAAGGTTTCGGCGCAAGGAGTTGATCAAAAAGCTCTTCTTGAAATGGAATCCAGTTCTAAAGACCAGGTGGCAATTCTTAAATCCATGCTGGAGGAAAAAGTTTCTCGTTTGCAAAAAGGAGATGATCTGGCTCCAGGCGTGATCAAGATGGTGAAGGTTTTCATGGCTATGAAGCGTAAGCTTCAGGTTGGCGACAAAATGGCGGGACGGCATGGTAATAAAGGTGTTGTTTCGACAATTGTTCCTGAGGAAGACATGCCTTATATGAAAAGTGGCAAGCCTATTGAGCTCATTTTAAATCCATTAGGTGTTCCCTCGCGAATGAATGTGGGGCAGATTCTGGAAACAAATTTGGGAATGGCTGCAAAAGCTAACGATAAACATATGGCGACCCCCGTTTTTGATGGTGCAAAAGAAAACGAGGTCAGGGAGCTATTGCGGCAGGGAGATTGTTCGGAAACGGGTGAAGTGACCTTGATTGATGGTCGGTCTGGCCAAATGTTTCGTCAGAAGGTGATGGTAGGGTATCTCTATATATTAAAACTTCACCATTTGGTCGATGATAAAATTCATGCGCGTTCAACGGGTCCCTACTCTCTAGTTACCCAGCAACCGTTGGGTGGTAAGGCTCAGTTTGGTGGTCAGCGGTTAGGGGAAATGGAGGTGTGGGCATTAGAGGCTTATGGCGCAGCATACACCCTTCAAGAAATGCTGACAGTGAAGTCTGATGATGTGGAAGGGCGTAAGCGTATGTACGAAGCGATTGTTAAGGGTGACACGCATCTCAATCCAAGTTTACCTGAGTCCTTCAACGTTCTAGTGAAGGAATTACAGAGCTTAGCCATTGATGTCGAGTTGATCGAATCGGGAAAATAAAAATTATATTTCCCCTCGGGCCTAGTTTTGCTCTGAATTGAAGTTGTAGTCCAGAGCTTTTAAAGATTAAGAAAAATAACGGTTTGCGAAAACCTTAAAGGGAGAAGTCTTTAGTGGATAATCTGACACATTTCGATAAGCCAAAAAACCCCATTTTGTTTGATGCGATCCGGGTTCGCATTGCTTCTCCAGAAAAAATCCGTTCGTGGTCTTATGGTGAAGTAAAAAAGCCGGAAACCATTAACTACCGTACTTTTAAGCCAGAGCGCGATGGTTTGTTCTGTGCAAAAATTTTTGGTCCCGTTAAAGACTGGGAGTGCACCTGCGGAAAGTATAAACGCATGAAGCATAAGGGTGTCGTCTGCGAAAAGTGCGGAGTGGAAGTCATCCTTTCAAAAGTTCGGCGGGAGCGTCTTGGGCATATAGAGCTTGCAACACCTGTTGCTCATATCTGGTATTTCAAGGGACTTCCCAGTCGGCTTGGGCATTTGCTTGATATTCCTCTCAAAGACCTTGAGAGAATCATTTATTTTGAAAATTATGTTGTGACTGATCCTGGCGATTCGGATATGGAAGTGGGTCAGATTCTGACCGAAGAAGAATATCGTGAGATGGAGATGGAGTTTCCTGATACCTTTCGTGCGATGATTGGTGCTGAAGGAGTGGCGGAACTTCTCAAGCCGATGGACCTGGACGATTTATCTCTACAATTGAAGGAAGAGATGACTACCACCAAGTCTATAATGAACAAACGGAAACTTGCTAAGCGCTTAAAGATAGTTGAGGCTTTCAGAAAATCTGGCAATAAACCGGAGTGGATGATTCTGCAGGTTGTTCCTGTGATTCCTCCTGAATTACGTCCTCTGGTTCCGTTGGATGGTGGGCGGTTTGCAACTTCCGATTTGAATGATCTTTATAGAAGAGTTATTAATAGAAATAATCGACTCAAGCGTTTGCAAGAATTAAA
>JAKUOQ010000140.1 GCA_022450865.1 Nitrospinales bacterium
TCTTTCACCCCAAATGCACAAAACTGGCAACTGTGTATACAAATATTAGTCGGCTTAATGTGTCGGTTGTGAATAAAATAGGTCGTATCCCCATTTATCCTCTCGCGGACTTGATTGGCCAGGTAACCCACACCCAGGAGGTCGGGACTTTTCCAAAGCGTGATCCCGTCTTCTAAAGACAAGCGCTCTTGTCCGTGTACCTTTTTTAAAATAGTATTTAAATATTTATCTTCGAACTCAAAAATCATTAATAGTCGCTCACGTTAAATAAAAAGAGTATATGGAAATTATACTAGATTACCTGCTAATGAGAAATAAAGATATAGAGTTTAAACAGGAGTCTACATCCATACATAGTCAGCAATGACAAAAAACATAAGACCAATACTTATAATTCCATTCATATTGAAAAATGCAATATTTATTTTTGAAAGATCACCCGGTCTAACCAGCGAATGCTCATATATCAATAATCCCGCCACAATAATCACTCCGACTGAATATAAAATCCCCAACTCGTCAACAAATTGCAAAAGAACAACTAGAAAAAGAATCATCAATCCATGAGAAACGAACGCAATGCGTAAGGCATTTTCAATACCAAATTTCTGGGGAATGGATTTTAAATTATTTTCTCGATCAAACTCAACATCCATACAGGAATAAAGAATATCGAAGCCAACAAGCCAAAAAACCACTGCCGTCCCCAACAATAAAGAAACAAAAGAAATCTCTTCACGGATCGCAACCCAAGCTCCCACTGGCGCAATCGAGATAGCAAGCCCCAACCAAAAATGCGAATAAACCGTGAAGCGTTTCGTCAGTGAATAAAAAAATATGATTATAAGTGCCAGAGGTGAAAGATATAAAGCAAGCTGGTTCAGCATGCCTGCTGAAAAAATAAAAACCAAAGAAAATGCAATCAAAAATAACCAGTAGCTACTCTCATCGACGCGTCCTGAAGGTAGGGCTCTACCCTGAGTACGCGGGTTTTTTGCATCAAACCGTGCATCGATAATTCGATTGAAAGCCATAGCCGCACTTCTTGCGCCCACCATGCACACCACGATCCACGCCAACTTTTCCGTTTCAGGCAATCCCCCTGCAGCAATGAAAGCGCTCATCACGGCAAAAGGCAATGCAAAAACCGTGTGTTGAATTTTTATATCCGTAAATATCGCTGAAAGTTTAGCCAACAAAGGGAGCTCTCCAAAAATCAAATAATCGGTCTTTAAAAATAATATGCTACATTAACTTACTTAACTAAAACCTGCTCAGTCTAAATGAAAAATTATCGACAGCTCCTAAAACTTCTCATTCCGTACAAGAAAGCATTGTATGTAGGAGCCGTCTGTCTCATTATCGCATCATTGACCAACCTCGCCGTACCTCTCTATATCAAAAAACTGGTCGATGTCGTCATGGTTGAAAAAAACATGACCTTGATGAACAATCTGACACTAAGTATTGCCGGACTCTTTCTCTTGCAACTGGTTTTTTCTACCGCGCACAACTATTTATTTGATCTGACCGAAAAACGCGCAATCACCGATTTTCGCATTAAACTGTTTAAACACTTACAAACACTCTCACTCAGTTTTTTCGTTAAGCGCCGCACCGGCGAAATCGTCTCCCGTATGACCAACGATATCACCACCATCGAAAACATAGTAACCGATCTGCCCGCAACCTTGCTGCAACAGTCAATTCGGCTGTTTGGCGGCATTATTATCATTACCTATATGAATTGGAAGTTGACCTGCTTGGTTATGATACTTGCTCCAATTCTTGTATTATTTGCGAGAATTTTTGGTCGTAAACTAAAAAAGCTGTCCACAGAAATTCAAGATAAACTCGCCGTATCCACCACCATACTCGAAGAAAATATTTCCTGCATACAGGTTGTAAAATCTTTCGTGCGTAGCAAACTCGAGAATGAACGCTTTGGTAATGCCATAGAAGACAGTTTCCAGTCCGCTAAAAAACGAGTCATCATCTCTTCATTTTTCGGCCCAAGTATCGGATTCATCGCCTTCAGTACTTCACTAATTTTACTTTGGTATGGCGGACGCGAAGTGATTCTCGGAGAAATCAGCCCTGGGGAGCTCATAGCATTCATCCTTTACGCAACGATCATTGCCGGGCCACTGGGCAGTTTCGCGCGCCTTTACGCACGCATGCAAGAAGGAGTCGGTGCTAGTAAACGGATTTTTGAAATCCTCGCGATGGAGAGCGAAGTGCGTGACCTGCCAGAAGCTAAGGTTTTGCCATACATTGAAGGACAAGTGGAGCTGGATGATATTCACTTCCATTATAGAAAGGATCAAGAGGTAATCCAGGGAATTAGTTTTACTGTAGAGCCAGGGCAAACGATAGCTCTTGTAGGGCCAAGCGGTGCTGGTAAGAGCACATTGGTGCAACTGCTACACCGATTTTATGATCCTATTAAGGGGGAGATACGCATCGATGGCACTCCCATAAAAACTGTTCAACAATCCAGTTACTGGCAGCAGATCGGTATTGTGCCACAAGAAACTATTTTGTTTGGCGGCACTATCTTAAAAAATATTGAATACGCAAAACCCGGTGTGACGGAAGAAGAAGTTGTCCAGGCTGCAAAAGCCGCCAACGCCCATACATTTATAATGGAGACACCCGAAGGTTACGAAACCATCGTCGGTGAAAAAGGCATTCGCCTTTCAGCAGGGCAACGTCAACGTATCGCCATTGCCCGTGCAATACTAAAAAACCCACGCATTCTGATTCTCGATGAAGCTACATCCGCATTGGACAATGAATCCGAATTACTCATCCAAGAAGCACTGAAAAGACTGATGCAAGGCCGCACCTCGTTTATTATTGCTCATCGACTGTCGACCATTCACAATGCTGAACGCATTATAGTTTTGGACAAAGGAAAACTCATCGAAAGTGGCAACCACGCCCAGTTGATGGAAAAAAAAGGTCTATACCACAAGCTTTACACCCTCAAAAGTCTACAAATGGTCGAGGAAGTCGGATA
>JAKUOQ010000141.1 GCA_022450865.1 Nitrospinales bacterium
AGCAGGGGCAAACTGAGTATCACACCCATTTTAAAATTAAAATTCTTTCTTCAAGTCCTCTAAGAGAGCCAGATGTTTTTTTTCTTCAACCATCAAATGCAAAAAAATGGCTTTCACATCCAGTTTTTTCTCATTTTCCAGTAGTCGAGCCAGGGTTTCAATCGAACGTTTTTCTGATTCGATCCCATAATCCAGAGCTTCGACATCATTTTTAAATTTATTCACCGCTTTCAGTTCAAAGGTTGGGAAAATTTTTCCCTTAATCTCCTCACTGACAAAGGTATCCACGCGCCTTCGAGTTTTGCCTTTGCCAGAAATGGCAGGTTGTAAAAATTGGATTTTGGTTTGTAGAGTCTGAATATGTATTCTTTCTTCCTCTGCCAAACGCAGAAACATATCCTTCACCCTTGAGTCCAAAGCATTTTTTGCGGCCTTTTCATAAAAGGCGAGACCTTCCTTTTCAATGAACAAGCTAATTTCAACAGCATCGACACATTGTAATGATATATCTCTAGAATCTTTGACTAACTCAGGTTCTTTTGGGGCCTCTTTCACCGGATGTCTCCAATAACAAATGATTCAGTTAATCTATCATATCTTTCAATACTGCCAATCAAGAGAATCTTTATAAATGTCATAAATTCAAATTTCCTTAATAAAAATAATATGTTATGGTGCCCGTAATAATTCGAGTCCTTACCCGATCCCTGAAGTATAGATATCGGAAAGAACTGAAAAAAGACTATCCAGAAACTAGTCGATCACTACTTATTTCAAAATGCTCCGATCGATTACCTACATGCTCTGCCAGTTATGAAATCAATTGAAATTTTTACAGATGGTGGATGCAAGGGAAATCCCGGCCCGGGGGGCTATGGTTGCATTATTCGAGGCGATGGTAATGTTCTGGAACTTAAAGGATCCCACCCGCAAACCACAAACAACATCATGGAAATGACAGCAGCTATCGTGGCCTTAAAAGAATTAAGCCAACCTTATCAAGTAACTCTAACCACTGACTCACAGTATCTGGTAAAGGGGATGACAGAATGGATCCATAACTGGATAAAAAAAGGCTGGTTGACTGCTTCCCGGCAACCTGTAAAAAACAAAGAATTGTGGCAGGAACTCCATAGCCTGAGCAAACAGCATAAAATAACCTGGATCTGGGTAAAAGGTCATGCTGGCCACCCCGAAAACGAACGCTGCGACCAATTGGCGAACGAAGCCATGGACAACATTGAATGCGAGTTTGTCGACAATTAAATTAGGAACCTCAATTTAAACGAACAAGGGAGCCCTGTGTTCTTAAGCCAATCTAATTCTCTTTGCAAACTCCGTCTAGCGATTTCACAATTAATAATTCTGGGATTATTTTTCTTATTGGCCTCTTGCTCTACCAAAGGCCCCAGCCGAACTGCAGATATCTATTCGCACAAATCTGCAAGGGATGGAAAAAATCATGCCTATAAATTTGATTACCGTAAAAACAAGCCTATAACAAAAGAAAAAGAATCTAAGCCTGTAGGGTTACAACCTAGCTTGGGATCGATTGCAGACCTAAAAAGTTTCACGGATGACATGGATCCCACATCCTTGCAGCTGGCTATAGACAACCAGCTGGAAGTTATGTATGAGCAAGACCCGGCTTCGCCGATACGTCTGGGCGACTTCACCGTCACTCGCGGTCGGCTCATAGAGACTCTAGAAGCATTTCAAAAACTATTACAAAAAAATATCTCCCAGGAAGATTTCGATAAAAAAGTTTATGAAGAATTTTTGCTCTACCGAGTGGGAAAAGGCAAAGATAAAAAAGTTCTTTTTACCGGTTACTACCGGCCTGTAATCCCAGCGAGCCCGGTTCCTTCACCTCGTTACCGCTTCCCGATTTACAAAATGCCGGGAAAAGATTTTCATATAGCGGGAACACAACTAGACATTCGATTAGTAGGATCCAAGGAAGGAATAAAGCAGAGTCTCCAAAACAAATCTGGTGAAAACTGGAGAAGTTTGACACGCGAGGAAATCGACCGTAAAGGTGCTCTAAGCAATCAAGGGCTCGAAGTCGCCTGGCTGGAAAATGAGCTTGAACGCTATTTTCTCCATATTCAGGGTTCAGGGGTTCTCGAATTCCCCGGTGGAACACGGCAGGGAGTTCGCTATCAGGGGTCCAACAAATATTCATATAACGGCATCGGCAAATTAATGATTCGTGATGGAGTGATCACAACAGGTGACGGTTCGATGCAGGGAATTAAAAAATATTTCACTAATAACCCGCAAAACATTTCTAAATATCTCAACCAGAACAAACGCTATATCTTTTTCTCACTCAGCGATGCAGGAGCAATCGGCTCAGGAGGTGGAGAACTGGTAGGAGGAAGATCTATCGCTACCGACAAGTCGATCTACCCAGCAGGCGGACTGGTCTTTGTTAAAATACGGAAACCGGTGCTCGATGCTAATAATAAGATAAAGTCCTGGAAACAGATTTCCCGGTTTGTCATTGATCAAGATACGGGAAGTGCTATTCGCGGAAAGGCACGCGCCGACCTTTATTTTGGGACGGGACAGAAAGCAGGAGCTATGGCCGGCCACTACCATGAGAAGGGAGAGGTCTATTATCTCATCAAAAAGAGTTAATCAGACTTTGCTGAACAAAGACACTGACCTCTTATAAAACTTTTATTTTTGAGCGGGTGTATATTATTTTTCGGGCCAACCGTATTTCCCGATCAGAGGGACAAATTTGCAATCACAAATTTCTTTCCTGCTCACCTGGTTGCCTTTTTTTTCCAAAAGGATTAGTTTTTGTTTATCCGCATTTCCTGCTGGCGCCACAAGTCTTCCACCCTCTCCTAATTGCTTGATCAAGGCTTCGGGAATTTCTTTTGCCGAGGCGGTAACCATGATAGCGTCAAATGGTGCCTGATCCGGCCAACCATAAGTTCCATCAAACATTTTAAAAACAATATTCGCATAACCTAGTCCCTCAAGAATCTGCTGGGCTTTACGCGAAA
>JAKUOQ010000142.1 GCA_022450865.1 Nitrospinales bacterium
AGCCAGGGTAGACTTCGTAATTATAAGTATTCGCAGAGTTGAATCCCGGTTTTAAAAAAGATAGATAAACTTGCGGGAAAAAGTCTATTGTAATAGAAACAGGCCCTGCCTGGAAGATTTAACCAGTGGCAGAGCCTGAAAATTCTTAGAATTAAAGATTTGCGTTTTTGCGATCTGGATTGCGGAAAAGAGAAGTCTCATTACTCAATTCATCCAGACCCGGAAAAGTTTCGTCCGGATGTATTTTCTTGGCTTTTTCTAAAAGATCTTCTTCTGTTTCTTTGTGATCCTCATTTGGAATACAACAGTCCACCGGACATACTTCCTGGCAGGCTTCTTCCCCATGAAACCCAACACATTCTGTGCACAGATCTGCTTCAATTTCGTAAAAATCTTCGCCTTCGCTGATTGCTGTGTTTGGACATTCTGGCTCACATACTCCACAGTTAATACATTCGTCAGTGATTAGTGTAGACATCTCTTTTTCCTTCTAATTGGTTAATTAGCAAAAAGTTAATATATAAAAAAAGCGTTAGTGTTCACAATTTATTGCAAGGCTATATCTTTCCTAGCCTTGACGAGGTTCTCCAAATTATAGTCAATTAATGAGCAAGTCAAGAGAATTTTTAGCATTCATCTTAAAATGATTTTATTTTACTACTTATTACTTAAACCCATTATACATGAGTACCTTAAAGATTAAATCATTTTATAAATATCAACGTAAATATAATTTGACACCCTTATTAATAGTTCAATTTGATATCATTCAGTCATGGTAATAAAAAATGTCCTTATATATGTACCTGTGATTTTAATTGTATTTCTCATGCAATCTTTTTTCTGGGTGCCCACATATGAAGAGCAGGCATCAGGAAATTCTTCAAGGCTGGTTAAATATGTTCTAGGGTCAAGCGGCGATGCCCAGATATTGAATCCCATACTTAGCGCAGACACCTCCAGTAGTTCCATTAACGACCTTGTTTTTGATGGTCTCATCGATTTAGATGAAAATCTTAAATATCGACCTCGATTAGCAAAATCTTGGTCGCAATATGAAGAAGTTTATTTGGCTATTAATTTGTCTTGGCCCTTACGAGGTATGAATATAGCCAAAAATGCAGATGACTGGGCTGCTATGCTTTTAGACGCAATGTCTGAAAATATTGAATGGAAGAACAATCTTCGCTCTATAGAAGTCATTACCGAGGAAACCATTCAAGGGGAGATTGAAAACATTGGTTACACACTAAAACAACCTCCTAGATTAAAATTTAACCTTAATAATATAAACCAGGATTTTTTTAAGCCGATCAAAAAACTTTTAGGTGAGAATTACTTCAATCAATTTCCTTTTGAAAAGTTTATAAAAGCAAAAAACCTAAATCAGCAAGCTGATCTCGTAAAACAATATAAAAATATTTTACCTGTCACCGAGCACAATCCCGTTATTATTTTTGATCTCAGAGAAGATGTTATTTTCCATGATGGGCATGGCTTTGATTCTGGTGATGTCTTGTTTACCTACAACTCAATTATTAATCCAAAAGGTACCTCACCGAGAAAATCAGATTATGAACCAGTAAAATCTGCAGAAATAATAGGTCCTTATAAGATCAAGTTTACCTATAAACGCCTGTTCTCACCTGCTTTTGGTTCCTGGACTATGGGAATTTTACCGGAACATCTGTTAAACAAAAATAAACTAAAGCAGGAAGCAATACAGCGAAGCCGGGAACCCGAGCAGTTTATTATGCGGGATAGTAATTTTGGTAGAAACCCAATAGGTACAGGGCCCTATAAATTTGTCGAGTGGACCTCAGATGAAGCTATAAGTCTTGTGCGAAACGAAAACTATTGGGAGGGGCCCCCTGAATTTGAAGAATATATAATGCGGATTATTCCAGATCCGCTGACGCAGGAAATGGAATTTTATACGGGGGCTCTGGATAACTATTCCGTGCAGCCACACCAGGTTTCCCGGTTTTCAAAAGAAAATAAATTTCAGAGCTTTTCAAGTATTGGCTATTTCTATTCATATGTAGGTTATAACATTCGCAATCCACTTTTTGCCGAGGCAGAAATAAGAAATGCCCTTGGCATGGCAATCAATATTGATCCGATTATAAAATTTTTACTTTACGGGGAAGGGGAGAGAGTCACCGGGCCCTACCCAAAAATAACCGAATGGTACGATCCTGATATCAAACCAATACCCTATGATCCGACTGAAGCATTAAGAATTTTGAATAAACATGGCTGGAGGAGAAATGCTGAGGGATGGCTTGAAAAAGAGGGCAAACTCTTCGAATTTAATCTAATTACCAACAGCGGTAATCCTATCCGTAAAAATATACTTACCATAGTCCAGGAAAGCTGGCGCAAGATAGGTGTTAAATGCAATACCCAGTTGTTTGAGTGGGCTGTGTTTTTGAAAGACTTTGTAAACCCGCTAAAATATGATGCGTTGGTTTTGGGCTGGAGTATGGGTGCCGATCCAGATCTTTATCAAATATGGCATTCCAGCCAAGCAGGACCCAACCAACTGAACTTTGTCGGCTACAAAAACCCAGAAGCAGATCGGCTCATAACCCGCATTCGAAAAGAATACGACAGATCTAAACAAGTTAAAATGGCTAGGGAGTTGCATCGATTGATTGCGCGTGATCAACCTTATACATTTTTATACGTTGCAAAATCTACCCAAGTGCTGGATAAAAATATTGTAATCGTTGAAAAAGATGAACAAGGTAATGAAAAATATTCAAAAATCTACCCTACAAAAGATGGACGTATAAAATACTATTTTAATAAATGGAGAAAACTACCAAGGTCGCCTCAGTTTACTCCTGCCGGGTAATAAGATTTTAAAGCCTGATCTATAGATAATAAACAATGATCCAAAAAGAAAATTTTCCACCTGATTTTTAGTTTAAATAATATTAATTAAATTATTGAATTAAAAGGATTAATTTAATCATAAAACTAATTTTTTACTGTTTTACAATTTATTT
>JAKUOQ010000143.1 GCA_022450865.1 Nitrospinales bacterium
ATAAGCTTTAGAAAAATTAGGAATTTAAATGCTATCGGGTCTTTCCTTTTAATTTAGATTTCCATTTCCTCTTTTACAAAATTTGTATTGCAAAGGTTTTACGTCTTCCTTGCTATATGGCTAAAACAAACACTATTTTTATTTGTCAGGAATGTGGTCATCAAGTTCCAAAATGGTTAGGAAAATGTCCTGAATGTAATTCTTGGAACAGTTTTGCTGAAGAACGAAAAATTCAACCTGCTGGTTCTAAATCTCGTAATAAATCCGAATCTCCCGCTCCTTTTCCTATTACCCAGGTCCAGACTGATCCAGAGTATCGCTTAACAACTGGTATTGGTGAGTTTGACAGAGTTTTAGGTGGCGGCATGGTTGAAGGATCATTAATTCTAATTGGTGGTGAGCCGGGAATAGGAAAGTCTACCCTCACACTGCAAAGTATGGGACACCTTGCAAAACTGGGTAGAAAAGTTCTATATGTTTCAGGAGAAGAGTCGGGCTCACAAATTAAATTGAGAGCGGAACGGTTGAACGCTCTTTCTGAAAACCTTCTCATCTGTTCTGAAATTTGTGTTGAAGGTATTATTCAATGGATCGAAAAAACCCAACCAGAGGTTTTAGTGCTCGATTCGGTGCAAACCTTTTTTACACAAGATTTACAATCTGCACCAGGAAGCATTGGTCAGGTTCGTGAAGTGGCTTTTAAAATATTTCAAGAGGTCAAGAGGAGAAACCTACCTACACTTTTGATAGGCCATATTAATAAAGATGGGGCGATAGCGGGCCCTAAATCCTTGGAGCATATCGTAGACACGGTGGTATACTTCGAAGGGGAACAGGGGCATGCTTATCGGGCTCTGAGGGCAATAAAAAACAGGTTTGGTCCCACTCCTGAAATCGGTGTGTTTCAAATGACGCAGACAGGTTTGACTCCTGTTGAAAATCCTTCAGAGTGGTTTTTGGCAGAACGGCCAGAGGATTCTGCAGGATCAGCTATTGTTGCTACTTTGGAAGGTAGCCGTACTTTATTGGTAGAAGTGCAGGCTCTAGTTAGTAGCTCATCCTCGATTGGAATGCCTAGACGTATGGCAACAGGCTTTGATCACAATCGCATGTCTCTTTTGATTGCGATTATGGAAAAGCGGTTGGGAATGAATCTTCAGGGAGAAGATATTTTTGTAAACCTTGCGGGTGGTATAAAAATAACTGAACCGGCCTTGGATCTAGGGGTTGCGGCAGCCATTGCGAGTAGTTTTCAAAACCGGCCTATTGACCCTGAAATGGTCTTATTGGGAGAAGTAGGATTAACGGGTGAAGTTCGCACCGTTGTGCAGCTTGATGCGCGATTAGTTGAAGCTCGAAGGTTAGGTTTCAAACGATGCATTGTGCCGCACTCAGCAAAAAAGACAAAGAATTTACCAACCGATGGAATAGATGTTTCTTTTGTTAAAAATCTGCCCGAAGTTTTTGAACAAATTTTTTAGTAGGATTTTCCAATGAGTGTTTGCGCTATTGTACCTGCTGGAGGTCTTGGAACTCGTATGGGTGGAACGGTTCCAAAACAATTCCAGAATTTGAATGGTAAACCGATCCTATATTACACACTGAAAGCCTTACAAGATTCTAAATTAATTTCTGAATTGATTCTGGTGGTACCAAAAAAAGAGTATGACAATGCCTGTGATCAATGGTTGGGAAAACCAGCAATAGTTACAAAAGTGATTGTCGGTGGCCTGAAAAGGCAAGACTCTGTCTATAATGGATTTTGTGAGGTTTCACCACAAAAATCAGAAATTGTGTTGGTGCATGATGGAGTTCGTCCTTTTTTGTCGCATAAAATGATTCGGGAAACCATTAATGCTGCAAGAGAATATGGAGCAGCGATAACAGCGATTCCAGTGCACGACACTATTAAAAGGGTGGATGCTTCCGGTCTGGTGTCAGAAACGGTGGAACGAGAAAATCTATGGAGGGTGCAAACTCCACAAGCCTTTCAATATAAGATTTTAAAGGAAGCTTTTAAAAAAGCTAATTCAGAAAATTTTTATGGCACGGATGAGGGTACTTTGATAGAACATTTTGGGGCACCTATAAAAGTGATAGAGGGTTCGGAAAAAAATATAAAAATCACTAGGCCCGAAGATCTGGAATTGGGTGAAACCTATATTTCCAGAACCTAAGAATTTTGTATTTTAATATTGCTTCTTTTAATAATCCAAAAAACATCTAATTTAAAAATCAACCCAAAAAACCCATTTTAGTTAGGAGAATTGTAATGTTACAACCTGGAACAGATGCACCTGATTTTTCAGTCAACGACCATAATGGTAATGCCGTTCAATTAAAAGATTATCGAGGTAAAAAAATTGTTCTCTGGTTTTATCCCAAAGCAGATACACCAGGGTGCACAATGGAAGGACAAGGTTTCCGCGATGATTTTAAAACTTTTGAGGATAAAGGTATTCAAATTTTTGGTGTCAGTCTAGATAATGAAAGTGATAACAAGGCATTTGCGGAAAAATTTTCTTTTCCCTATCCATTACTTTGTGACGTAAACAGGGAGATTGCATTGGCTTATCACGCTGTAAAAAATAAAGATGATCAATACGCATCCAGAGTTAGCTATGTAATCGATGAAGAAGGGAAAATTATAGAGAGCATTGAAAATGTTGACACTAAAAACCATTCGAAGGACTTGTGTTCCCGACATTAAAATAACAATTTATTAAGCGTTAAATTGTAATGGAGCAACTCATGGCTTATAAAGATTCCTTGATTCCAGGACCTCTTGATGATGGGAAACAAAAAGAGAAAAAGCATATTCTTAGTGAAAGAATTTCTCCAGTTGATTTCGATAATATTAATGATGTTGGAGATCTAGTCGAATCTTTTCAGTCAGCTTCTATTCAGGCGCGCAATCTGGGTCAATGTGCGCAGATTTTTGGAAAAATGTTGCAGGATAAAGAGCGTCCGACCATCATGTTAGGTTTGGCAGGGCCGC
>JAKUOQ010000144.1 GCA_022450865.1 Nitrospinales bacterium
ATGAGTAGTGATAGCTGAATGTTAAAATTTACAATTAACGCGGAGGAATGCTCATGCGTTATTTAATATCTGCGTTTAGTTTTTATAATAATCGGACTACTATTGCAATGTTTAATGGTTTAGTCCAGATCTTCAATTTTTCTAACAAAGATCTGGAGGAATTACCTAGACCACGAAAAGATTTTGCGATGGCTGTTGCATTTAATTAGCGATTAAAAGTTAATCTAAATGGATTACTTCCCAAAATAATTGATTGCATGCGAATTAATATCTATAATTAAAATATCTAATCCTAAAAAAGAAGCTGATGAAAAACAAAAAAATTGTACTTGCAGTATCGGCAGGTATAGCAGCTTATAAAGCTGTGGAATTATTAAGAATGCTGATGAAAGAAGGGGCAGAAGTGCAAATTGTAATGAGTGCCAATGCCGGGGAATTTGTAACTCCATTAACTTTTGAAGCTCTTTCGAGAAAGCCGGTTTACCACCAGCTTTTTAATTTGGAAAACTCTGCTGACATGAAACATATTCGCATTGCTGAAAACGCAGATTTGATGCTGGTTGCACCAGCAACCGCTTCCACTTTGGGAAAGATGGCAAACGGTTTAGCAGATGATGCTTTGAGCAATTTATATTTAGCTTTCAAAGGTCCTGTAATGATTGCTCCTGCTATGAATGAAGGAATGTGGCGGAACTTGGCCGTTAAGGAAAATATTGAAAAATTAAAATCTCGGGGAGTAAAGTTTATTGAACCGGAAGAGGGTGAGTTGGCATGTAAAACGATTGGCCCGGGCCGCCTTGCCAATCTTGACACCATTTTTGAAAGAGTTACAAACCACTTTAAAAAATTTCATGATTTGCAGGGACTAAGAATTCTGGTAACCGCGGGTCCAACTCATGAGCCTTTAGATCCTGTAAGATATATCTCAAACCCTTCTTCTGGGAAAATGGGATATGCGGTTGCCGAACAGGCAAAAGCCCGAGGTGCTGAGGTGGTATTGATCAGTGGTCCTACTCATTTAAAACCACCAATGGGAGTGGGTTTCAAGGCTTGTAAAACTGCAGGAGAAATGAATAGTTTGGTCCAGGAATGTTTCCCCGAATGCGATGTGCTAGTCATGTCAGCTGCTGTGGGAGATTTTACTGCAGAAAAGCTCGAAAAGGAAAAAATCAAAAAAACAAGCAGGGAAGGGCAAACCCTTAACCTTGTTCCTACCAAAGATATTTTAATGGAAGTTTCTAAGATCAAAACTCAGCAGTTTGTGGTTGGATTTGCTGCAGAAACACAAAACTTGATACAAAGTGCATTAGAAAAATTAAGAAATAAGAAGCTTGACTTGATTGTTGCCAACGATATCAGTGCACCGGGAATTGGATTTCAATCTGACAACAATCAAGTGACTTTAGTCGACTCTAATGAGCAAGTTGAAAACCTTCCAAGAATGGCGAAGCAAGAGATTGCTAATATCCTATTGGATAAAATATCAAGAGATGCTTTGAGAAAATGAATCAATACACATTAATATGACAACTATCTTAATATTTTTTTAAAATGGTTCGGCAGTATTTTGTCTACGTGAATTTTCCGCTAGCGGGCGCAGCGAAAACCGATTCCCAGTGAACGGTTTTTTGGAGTGGTGGCGTTTCTATATACTAGATCAACGTCTTTAGCATTGTTTCTCCAGTTACCTCCACGAATTACTTTATATTGGCCTTTCTCGGGTCCTTGGGGGTTTTTCTTAGGAGAAAAGAGATAATATTCAGGAAAATGCCAGTCGTTCACCCATTCGGATGCATTTCCAGAAAGATCATATAGTCCATAGGCTGACTTGCCTTTTTCATATGAACCTACTGCTGTGGTCTTATTTATCTCCGCATTATAATTAAGTTTACTTGAGTCAGGGGGAGTATTTCCCCAAGGGTATTTCACCATTAGTTTTCCGCGAGCTGCTTTTTCCCATTCTGCTTCTGTAGGCAATCGCTTATTTTTCCAATTGCAAAACTTTACAGCTTCTTTCCAGGAAATCCCTACAACAGGTTGTTGTGGTTCGTTAAAATCTGGATTATTCCATCCTTTAGGTTTTTTAACTTCTGTTACCTGTATAAACTTGGCATAAGCATCATTAGTCACTTCGTGTATATCAATATAAAAACTGTTTAAATAGACTTCATGCGCGGGATTTTCTGGACCCAATGTATGCCGGTCTGTATTGAACAAATCATGTGGTTTTAATTCCAACATGGACTTTTTACTGCCCATCTGGAAAGACCCTTTTTTGATCAATACCATACCTTCTGGCGGCGCGGAGGCAGCATAGGCTGGAATGGTTAGAAAAATTAAAAAGATTACTAAAAACACAGTTTTCATGGGATTGAATTTTGATTTTTAAAGATCGGATTATAGAGAAAACTATGTTGTATGACAATTAGGAAAACTTTACAGGACTAATTTTATGGAAAAGGTGTACTCTTATACGCAAGAATCATTGTGCCCTATAGACGATACTAGACATGATTTCTGAAAAAAATAAAACGATAACCTTAGCGGTTAAGGGTATGAGTTGTAATAGTTGCTCCGCGCGAATTGAAAAAAAAGTCGGAGGGCTGGAGGGAGTTTCTTCGGCAAGAGTTAATTTTGCTGCTGAAATTGCCACCATAGAATATGACCCTAAAATAATTCAGGCGGAACAATTCCCAAAAGAGATTCAAAAGCTCGGTTTTGAAGTTCTTTCCACTCGTAAAGCCTTTATGGTAAGGGGCATGACCTGCGCCTCTTGTGTTACCAGAGTTGAAAATAAATTATTTTCTCTTTCTGGAGTTTTAGATGTCAAAGTCAATCTAGTCACAGAACATGTATCGATTGAGTATCTTCCTTGCCTTATTAGTTTTGATGTCATGAAGGAAACTTTGTCTAGTGTGGGTTA
>JAKUOQ010000145.1 GCA_022450865.1 Nitrospinales bacterium
TCGTAAATAATGGATTCTTCCCAACTGGCCTGGTTCCATACGAAAAATACTCTTATGAAATTTGCCTTGCCGTTCGTATCCCACATCTGCAACGCGGTTGTGGGACGGACTTTGTTAGAATAGGGGATGATTTCGCCCCACTTTGGGTTAGCTAGATTTAAACCATATCGCCCAAAATTTTTTTTTAAGTTCTGTTGGTAAAGTTCCATTAGGCGTTCAAAATTTTCTTTTTCATCCAAGGAACTGTTTTGGGGTAGGCTGACAATAGAGTAAAGACGGACTACATTAGTCCTAGCTTCTCCATCATTCAAGGCGACCATATAAGAACCGCCCCACATTCCAGCAGTGATGGGAATATCCAGACCATATTTTTCTTGCATCTCTGAAGAGATGTGCGATGACACTTCTTTGAAAAGGTTATGCAGATAATAGAGATTGATTCGTTGGTTTGGGGAGTAAAGATGTCCAGCAAGAGTTTTATAATCCATATTTGTTAATCCGTAACGGCACCCTTGCTGGCAGAACTAACAACCTTGGCATATTTAGCTAATACACCTTTTTTGTACTTAATCTCTTTTGGTAAAAACTTATTTCTTCGATTATCGAGTTCTTCATTCGTTAACTCAACATCTACTCTGTTTTTTTCAATATCGATATTTATAATGTCGCCATTTTCCAATAAAGCAAGGTTTCCACCTACTTGTGCTTCTGGAGCCACGTGACCAATAACAATCCCATAGGTCCCCCCGGAAAAACGACCATCCGTGATAAGTGCAACTTTATCGCCTAACCCTTTGCCTACAATAGCAGCCGTAGGTGCTAGCATTTCCCGCATTCCTGGCCCACCTTTAGGCCCTTCAAAGCGTATGATAACAACATCACCTGCTTTTATGCGGTCTTCAAGAATCGCATCGAGACATTCTTCTTCAGAATCAAAAACTTTTGCCGGCCCGGTAATTTTACGAGTTTTTACTCCAGATACTTTTGCAATAGCACCCTCCGCACAAAGGTTGCCTTTTAAAACTACCAAGTGTCCCTCTGTTGACTTGGGTTTATTAATAGGAAGAATGACATTCTGGTTTGCAAGGGGTTGATCAGGAATATCTTCTAAGTTTTCTTTGACTGTTTTACCTGTGACCGTAAGGCAATCCCCATGAATCATTCCTGCGTTTAGCATCATTTTCATTACTTGCGGGATTCCTCCGGCATGATGCAAGTCAACAGCTACGTATTGTCCTGAGGGTTTCAAATCACATAAAAGAGGAATTTTTTTTCGAATAGATTCAAAATCATCGATGGTCAAATTTACATCAGCTGAGTGCGCGATGGCGAGTAAATGCAGTACGGCATTGGTGGATCCACCAATGGCCATAATAACTGCGATGGCATTTTCAAAGGCTTTTCGGGTCATTATATCGCGAGGAAGGATATTCTGCTTTATCATGTTCATAAGTGTTATTGCGCAGAGTCCTGTATTGAGTTCCTTTTCTTTATCTTCATTTGCCATTGTTGAACTATAAGGTAAGCTCATTCCCATAGCTTCGAATGCAGAGGACATCGTGTTAGCAGTGTACATCCCACCACAAGAACCAAATCCGGGGCAGGCGTTCTTTTCGATTGCAGTAAGTTGATTTTTATCGATGGTTCCCGCACCGAACTGACCCACTGCTTCAAAAACACTGACCACTGTAAGATCCTTACCATCTAGATGGCCAGGTTTGATAGTCCCTCCATAGACAAAAATTCCAGGGATATTAAGCCTTGCCATACCCAGCATGGCTCCTGGCATATTCTTGTCACAACCACCGATGCAAATAACCGCATCCATACTAGCGCCAAGGCAAACAGTCTCAATAGAATCGGCAATAACATCCCGACTAATGAGAGAACATTTCATGCCTTCTGTTCCCATGGAAATGCCATCGCTGATGGTGATGGTGCCAAATGTTTGTGGCATTCCTCCTTCTTTACGAATTTGATCGGCTGCAATATCTGCTAGTTTTCCTAGTCCAGCATTGCAGGGAGTAATATCACTTTGTCCGTTTGCAACACCGACAATAGGTTTCTGAAAATCATCATCCGAAAACCCTACAGCCCGAAGCATAGCTCGATTAGGTGCACGTCTGTCTCCTTGTGTTACTACTTGGCTTTTAGAGTTTAATGATTGAGATTTTTGAGACATCAATAATTCCTTAATTAAAAAATAATGAAATCGTTGCCACTGGGGACAAGTATTTGTTTATATAAGATGGTTGAAAGTCTGATTATATTCCCGGCTCTATAATCCGATTTAGTACGGGGCGATTAAAATATCCATCACCATTATTTGAATGCGAGATGGCGTAGTATACAGGATGTTCCATGGATTTTAAATGGGCTTGAGAACCTGAAATTTCAATTGTATGCATAAAAGAAGTGATTGGGGTTTTTCGGTCTTTCTGCCACATTTTTCTTGGGTAACCAGATTTTTCCGATAAGAAAGCTGGAAGCCTGTATGACCGCTGGGAATATAGATAGTCCAGCTTCAGCAGGTCTTTATTTTCACTGGAGACAGTATGAAAAAATGTTTCCTGAAAAATTCTATATTGCTCATCCAGAGATACAGGATTCATAAATATCCCTCTTGAGTCGTGGTAATGCAATAACTTGTCGAACAGTGTTACCGCATCCATTTTTAATAAAAGATGCGTAATAGAAAATCGAAACCGTTTTGAATTATAGAAACGATCAAAAATATCTACAAATTTTTTCAAGTAGTCAATTTCGTCTGCACCAAGATCTTTGTTGGAAATTAGCTCATAAGGGGGCGTGGATTGATATTGGTATTCATATAAAGAGATGGAATC
>JAKUOQ010000146.1 GCA_022450865.1 Nitrospinales bacterium
GGCACAATTTTGGATGCTTTAAAGACAAATGTGTATGGACCTGGTAATTTGCGTCGAAGCAGTTTAAAAATGCTAGTTGGAATGCCTTGAGTGTATTCCTGAACTTCTGTTTGATTTGCACAGATAAATGTTAAGGGTTTTTTCTGATTGACCTTTTTAATTTTGTGCAGGCGTTTCATTGCTTTTTTGCTGAAAATGCTGCACCCAAGACCGTAGACTGTGTCGGTGGGATAAATAATAATTCCGTCGTTTTTCAAAACATCTACAACCTGCTTAACACGCAGGGGATTTGGATTTACCGGATTAATGCTAAGTAACATCAATAAAACTGAAATTGGCAGATTTGTTGAATTTAATCAGTAACTTAATTTTCACGATCTTTAAAATTATGTTTATTCAATAATCATGCATCATTTTTGAAGCCTGGCTAAATGTATTCGAAAAATCTAAAAAGTATTTCTCCTGACCTGCCTTGCCATGAATCTTTGATTCATTGTACTTTTTCTCTTTAAAAGGAATTCTCTAAACAGTTTAATTGCAGATGTCAAATAAAAGCAGTGCCATTGAAAAAAGCACCGGCTTCAGATCGAAAAAGAATTTAAATCATCTTGAAGAGCCTAAACCAAGAAACTACATCAGGCTTCTGATTGCATTTCTCGCATTGTCCTTCTATACCCTTCTTCTCTGGGGAAATGTCCCATTGATTAGTTCCCTCGGAACACCTTATTTCTCCTTTTTGAAAAAGATTATCAATCTACATCTTCCCCACTATCAGTCATGGGTAGTCATAAGCGGAATTCACTTCCTTCTCGTTCCACTGATAATTGGGAGGTTTTTTCTGAAGTTCTCATTTAGAAAGTTGGGTCTTGGGGGAATATCATTTTCTCAGTTCAAGGTCCTGCTGCTCCTTTACCTAGCTGCTTTACCTGTCCTCATTTGGCTTTCTGCCCGGGAAGATATGTACCAATACTACCAGCCTTATATCAAAGAAGGCCTATGGACCTACTTGCTATGGACCAATTTAATTATGGTTTTCGAACACGTTTCCCTCCAGGGCATACTTGTAGCTTTTATGGAGCCGGCTTTCTTTTCAGGTTCATCAGAACAGATCAGCGGTTCTGAAAGTAATAAAGGGAAGAAGAATAAGAGAGGACTAATGTGGGTCAGAGATTTCCAAAATTGGTTTCGTATCGATCCATATTATTATTTTGTCATTTTGTTGGATGGTCTTCTCTTCATGCTCATACATGTTGGGAAGCCAATCTCTGAAGTGCTTACTGCCTTCCCGGGAGGGGTGTTTCTTGCTTTGCTGGCCTTCAAGTTTAAAAGCTTCCTTCCATGCTACCTAATCCACACCATGACAGCAGGTACGATAATTTTTCTGATAATCATTTTTAACTGAAATACGGCTTTTATCTGCCAGATAAGAGGGTATTGTTGATTGAACAGTGGGAAAAATTCTTTTTTTAGTTCAACAGGTTTCGGAATTATTTTCGCTTCAGCAAGATATAACCGAAATAAAGCTGGAAAAATTAAATTTGTTCTATAAATTATGCCACCCCTCCAGTCAGCTGACCTCAATCAAGATACCAAGCGAGCCCTTGTGTCCAATTCAGTCCCAACTGTAGGGTCTGTAAGTGAATTTTCAAATGAGGTCCAATTCACTGTACTGTTTGAGATGCAGGAGTTAAATAGGAAGACGGTGTTAACTGACTCTGAGCAATCACTATGATCCTTTGCTTTTCTAACTCCCAAGAGTACCTAAAGATAATGGATAGTTGATGAATAATGTTGGCGCAATGCCATCATCGCCTTTGGCAAGATCAAAGCGGTAAATCAAACCTGAAATAATTGCACGAAAACCGAATCCAAATGAAGTTCTCATATTTTTATGCAATTCAGAGAGTTCATCAGAAACACTACCTACTTCATAGAAGAACGCTGCTTGAAGAACAGTTCTTACTCCACCCATAATAATCCAGTTTATTGGAGTCTGTTTTTCCGAAAAATTATGACGATATTCCAAAACATAGTTTGAACTGTTTCCTGCATAGAACCTTCCTTGACTGTAGGCACGCATACGGTTAATTCCTCCAAGAGCTGAAGCCTTGCCGAAACGGTTTCTCTCAAGCCAATAGTTGGTTCTCCTCTTTTCGGCATCCCTGCAGGCGTCCGCTTGTATTTCCAGGTCACACCCGAGGCCAAATTTATTACTTAACGTATTTTCATCAGTCAATCCATGCTCTGAAATGTAGGACCGCGATTGAAAAGCGTTGATCAACAAGGTGTCGGACCCCAAAAATGGAATGTAAGTTGTTAAATTCAGAGAGTTAACGTCATAGTCACTCAGTTCGCTGAGGCCGTAATTCGTTGCATTGTGCAATAGTTCAAATCGAATCCCTTCACGAGGCTCCAAATGATTGTCGGTCAAATCAATCTGAGTTCCAATGGTGTGGTCTATCCAGGTTCTGGAAGGAGATTGAATATTTGAAAACTGGTTCTCGTCATTATCAAAAATTTTTGAAATTTTTGCTTCTCCTGTGGAATAACCAATTTGTATTTCAAGATGCTGATTATAAAACTGAGATTGAAGGTTGATTGTGGAATTGTTGGTATTTTCAAAAGTCTGATAATAATCGTTCTTACCTGAATGGATTCCCCTGTCGTAGTTGAGTAAGCTGATATCCCAGTCATAGTACAAAACCTTGAAGAACAACTTTTCATCAATAATGGGGAATTTTTGAAGTTGAACTACGGTTGCTTCAATATCCCCTTTTGCTAGAGTTTTGATTATCACAAGGTCCGTGCTTTTATAGAAATTTGAG
>JAKUOQ010000147.1 GCA_022450865.1 Nitrospinales bacterium
GCAATTATCGCCAAGGTTTCCAAAGCGGCAGTTGATAATGCTAGTTTACCGCTTTTATCAAGCATACGTTTTATCCATATGTCAAATTCAGGTAGTGTTGTTAACTGGAAACCACCAGCAATCCCTTGAATTTTGAAGGATCGATTGGCCTTTTCATAATGACGATTAAGTTCTTTTACGGCGTTATCCAATTTCGGTGGATCAGTTTCAAATATCAGGTTAATACGGGTCTGGGTGAGGGGTTCTGGTGATGCAAAAAGCAAAGCTTCAACTATTTGAATCTCCTCAGATAAATTCATTTTTTACGCTTCCGCCCCAAGTCTTTGCATTTCCATCTCACCAAATAGGTCATTTTGAATTACAATTATCTGGCGCATTCGAACTAATTCCAATACAGCTAAGAATGTTACAACAACTTCTAATTTAGTTTTTAATTTTTTGATCAAAGCAGAAAAACGAAGACGTCCATCTATGTCAAAGGAACGGGATATTAATGCTTTTTGGTCACCCAAATGCACTTGTTCACGATGTAGCTCATATGGTTGAATAACAGGCATATTATCCATAGCATTTTTAAATAATCGCGCAATTTCATATAAGGTAACATCTTTTAAATATGCTGCAGTATCCTCTTCCAGATCTGGAGAATTCATTTCAAAACCGCGGGGATGGTATTGCCCTCGTTCCATGGCTAATTTATCCAGATCATATGCCATCTCCTTGAATCGTTGGTACTCGAGCAGTTGTTGCACTAATTCCGCGCGTGGATCTTCAACTTCATCTTCATCGCCTAATTGCGGTTTGGGTAAAAGCATTTTTGCCTTAATTCGCATAAGGGTGGCAGCCATGAGAATAAATTCACCCGCGACATTCAAGTTCAATGTCTGCATCATATCTAGAGTTTCCATGTATTCTGCTGTTATCTGTGCTATAGGAATATCATAGACATCAATTTCATCGCGGCGGATGAAGTACAATAGCAGATCCAGAGGTCCTGTGAAGTTCTCTAGCTTTACCTTATACATATTAGACCTTGTAATTTAACCCCGTAACTTTTCTCACTTTACTGAGAATTTTTTCAGCTACTGCACTTGCTTTATTGGACCCATTTAACAGTTGTTCATAAACATAATCCATATGACCTGATAAGTATTCTCTTTTTTCCCTGAACGGACGGAAATACTCTATTATTGTTTCAAAAAGTTCCTTTTTTACGTCTCCGTACTGAAGGCCAGGACTAAGAAATCTTCCCTTTAAATCTTTTTTACCTTTTTCATCTAAAAATAATACAAACAAATTGTATAAAGGTGATTTGATATCTTTTGGTTCAGCAACTGGCGTAGAGTCGGTTACGATCGACATGATCTGTTTACGAATGAATTTTTCATCACCGAAAATAGGAATTGTGTTATTATAGGATTTACTCATTTTTTGCCCATCGATTCCAGGAACGAGTTGCGTTTCCTGTTCGATATCTGGTTCAGGTACCACCAAAGTATCACCATAGGTATTGTTAAACTTTATGGCAATATCCCTGGTCATTTCCAAATGTTGTTTTTGATCCTTGCCAACTGGCACAATATCTCCTCCAAAACACAAAATATCTGAAGCCATAAGTATTGGATAACTGAATAAACCCATATTAGGTGTGATTCCTTTGGAAATTTTGTCCTTATACGAGGTTGAACGTTCAATAAGGCCAACATTGGTTACATTGGAAATGATCCAAGTGAATTCGGTCACCTGTGATACATCTCCCTGAATCCAAAATGTAGATTTTTCAGGATCCAGACCTAGTGCAATAAAATCAATAGCAGCATTAATTGTATTGTTCTCAAGAATACTTGGATCCTGAATTGTGGTCATGGCGTGATAATTCACAATAAATGAAAAAAGATCATTTTCTTTTTGATAACGGATCATGCGGCTCATCATGCCAAAGTAATTCCCCAGGTGTAAAGATCCTGATGGTTGAATACCACTGAGCACACGTTTCAACGTTTATGCCCCTAAAATGCTTCCAAAAATAGGTATGGTTTCCACGAAGATTGCGATTCCTGAATGAAGTGCTGAAAATAATGTATTCTGTTTGGTTTCTGAGGATACTTTAATAGGGGCATATTGGCTTCTTCTGGAGTTCTGTTCCCCTTTTTCCTATTACATTTTTGACACGCAGTTACCAAATTATCCCACGACTCACTCCCACCACGTTCTTTTGGTATGATATGATCTATTGTCAGAGGGTTAGATTTATTCGCACAATACTGGCACTGGTGTTTGTCACGCAGGAGAATATTTTTCCTACTCAAAACCACATTCATACTATTGTAGTTAATATAATCTTTCAATTTAACAATGCTCGGCAAGGGTAAAATCCTACTGGGGGAATGAATAAGATCGGTATATGTTTCGATAACGTCCACTTTATCCAGAAAAAATAAACAGATGGCACGTTTTGATGTAGTAATTGTCATGGGGGCATAGCTTGAGTTCAGAACTAGAACTGCACGATTTAATAATGATCCATTTTTAGATGGATAATTCTTCATGTTCCTAAAATTGGTTCCATTGATACCGAGAAAGCATACTTATTTTTCAATTCGCTGTTAAAATTTGGTGCACTAGAGTCGAAACTCTCTTCTTTAACCCAGCCTTGCGCATGTAGAAAATATCCATTCTCCTCAGCAAGCGCAACGTGAGTAATCTTACCATCATTCTTAAAAAAATGTAAGTCAGCTTGCTTGGCCTGTTCCATAGTTATTGTAGATTCCTTAAAATGATCCGCCTGTTGGTATGCATCCCTTGGTAATTCAATATTAAA
>JAKUOQ010000148.1 GCA_022450865.1 Nitrospinales bacterium
GGACGACCAAACAAATACGGCGGGCGGAAGCCTTGGGTGGATTGACCCAAACAATTATCCCATTCAAGAGTTTGGGGTTGTGATTGGTCAAATTGTTCCTAATGAGTGCGCGGGTCCCGTTCGTTCTGAATATGGATATCATTTGTTGTGGATAGAAGCAACAAAGCCCGGGGGGCGGCCAGATCTGTCAAAACACTGGAATCAGGTGGAGGCGCTTGCGTTAAACAAAAAGAAAAGCGACTGGTTTAACGCCTGGGTAGACCGGGCCAGTAAAAACTTTTATATTAACGTTTTCAATTAATTCTTTTTTTTAGCACTTTTCAACAATTCTATCCACAACAGTTTCTTTCGAAGAAAAAAGAAACCCTAAGCTTCTTTTTATAGCAAAACCTCTTCTTTTTCAACAATAACATTGTGGTTTTCCACATCAAGCTCCGGATAACCTTTCTTCTTTAAAGGTCACACCTGTTTGATCTTCGGGTTGCATCTTCTCTGTTTCTTGTTCTTTTTCCACACTATAATAAATAATATCTTTAAAGTTTAATCTTTTATAATAAATATAAAAGCATATTTTCTGACGGAAAAAACCTTGTTAAAAGACACTAGTTTCGGTAATGTCATTTAACCGTTTAACATACAAATTTTCCATTAAATCCACATTTATTCTTTGGAAGAAGCATGAAAATTTCAACCTCGAAAACAGAGCTCCAAGCCGCTCTTCAAAAACTTTCTAAAGCAACTCCAACTCGATCCACCTTACCAATTTTAAACAGCGTTCTTTTTGATGCACAAGAAACAGGAACGGTGCTTAGAACAACGGATTTAGAAATAACCATTATCGCAAACCTACCAGCAAGCATAGAAACCCCGGGAAGCGTAGCGATTCCCCACCAAACGTTATTAGACATAACAAACGAATCACCAGAAGACACTAGAATTACGCTAACCGCAAACACAAACAACAAGGTTGAAATGGTAACGGACGTTGGCGCGTATGATATTATGGGAAAGCCAGCGGAAGAATTTCCGGCAGTTCCCGCGGTTGACAACCGTAAAGAAACGGGCCTTTCTACAGAAGCATTAAGAGACATGATAAAGAAAACGTCTTTTGCCGTAAGCCGCGATGAACTGAAACCAGCCTTAACGGGGGTGCTCTTTCGTTTTAACAAAGACAATCTGACCGCCGTAGCTACAGACGGACACAGGCTTGTGTGTTATAATCGTAGCGACTACAAAGCGGATGAGTACACAGGGGATATTATTGTACCAAGAAAGTTTTTATCTTTATTGTCTGGAGTTTTAGAAGGAGAAGAATCGGTTCAAATCTGGATGGGCGCAAACCATATGACAGCAGCCTTTGGGTCCGATCTGTATTTTACGCGTATAATTGATGAAAGATTTCCGGATTTTGAAAGCGTTATACCTAAGGATAACGACAAAGAGCTCACCGTTGATAAAAGTTTGTTGCTGTCTGCGGTGCGAAGAGTTTCAATTTTTTCCAACAGATCAACCCACCAAATTGCGATTCGCCTTACAAAAAATCGAATTCAAATAACAACTGAGGATCCAGAGAAGTCTTCAAAGGCGCAAGAAGAGATTAAAGGAGAATTCAACGGAGACGATTTAGTTATTGGATATAATGCTTCTTATTTAAAAGATATTTTATCGCACGTTGAGGGCGACCAGGTCGTTATTAAGTTGAAAACACCAATCAGCGCGGCGCTTTTTTATCCGGCCACCCAAAAGGAAAAATCAAATTTAACAATGCTACTAATGCCGATTCGCCTGAATGATTAGCTTCGGGCGCCCTGACCGGGTACACAAAAAGAATTAAGCACAAAAAGAAAAAACGAACACGCCTATAATAGTTGTGCAAGCACTAAAGACCGCAATAAAAATATTTTTAAGAAAGGCCGGTCTAGAGACGGGCGTAAAACAAAACACCGCGCTGCTAGTTTGGGACGAGGTTGTGGGTGAAAACATCGCAGAGAACACAAGCCCAGAAAAAATTGAACACGGAACGCTTACGGTAAAAGTTGAAAATTCATCTTGGCGGCAGGAGCTTGTTTTTAAGAAGAAAGAAATAATTGAAAAGCTGAACAGTAAGCTGGGAAAAAAAACCATAAAGGAAATTCGTTTTATATGAGCGAGGCAAAAGTTAACGCAGGATATAGCGCAGAGAACATCAAGGTATTAGAAGGACTTGAGGCGGTTCGAAAACGGCCCGCCATGTATATTGGAGACGTCGGCAGGCGAGGCTTACACCACCTTGTTTATGAGGTTGTAGACAATTCAATAGACGAAGCAATGGTGGGCTATTGTGATAAGATTGTGATAACGCTCAATCAAAACGGATCCATTACAGTTGAAGACAATGGCCGAGGAATTCCAGTAGACATACATAAGGAAGAAAAAAAACCAGCGGTTGAGGTCGTCATGACCGTACTCCATGCCGGGGGAAAGTTTGATAAAGGCTCCTATAAGGTGTCCGGGGGTCTTCACGGGGTTGGGGTTTCTGTTGTGAACGCTCTTTCGGAGTGGTTGTGGGTAGAGGTGAAACGAGAAGGAAAAATTCACCGACAAGACTATAAAGCAGGCGACCCACAAAACAAATTGTCTGTAACGGGAAAAGCAAAAAAATCGGGAACAAAAGTTTGTTTTTATCCAGACACAGCGATTTTTAAAACAATTGACTTCGAATATAATATTATAGCGGAAAGGCTGCGAGAACTTGCATATTTAAACACTGGACTAGAAATTGTTTTAAAAGATAAGCGAACAGAAGACGGAGAGACAGACCGGTTTAATTTTAAGGGAG
>JAKUOQ010000149.1 GCA_022450865.1 Nitrospinales bacterium
CTCCCTTACTAATAGTGCCGCTATTGGTTAAAGAATTACTACCCGAGTTTGACGTAAATAATATTCCATGACTTGTACCAGTACCTCTACCCCCCCCATCTATAAGGCCAGAGTTTGTTATTGAGGTGGAAACTTCAGCATGAATAATAGTTCCGCTAGTTGCTTCGATAGTGCCTTCATTATTTACTGTGTATGGACCTCCGGTTAATTCCCTTACAGGTTGCCAACTGTGAGATAGAGTTGAACCAGATGAGATGTCAACGTCTTGATCTTCTAGTTGCTCGCCGTAAGCTGAATTATGCGATAGGAAAGAGGGAATCCCTCCCAGCATAAAAAAGATCAGGTAGGCAAATAAATTTAAATGTTTAAATCTGTTTGCAATCACAGCAAAATAAAGTTTGGTTAAAAATGTTTTCAAAGTGCAGCTTGAGTAAGTTTTATCTGGGAGCTATAAAGGTTTATCTATCACTCTCATCACAGTGCTCACCCCAACCCTCAGTTCGGTTGCAATTCTTCTTATGCCTTTACCGGTTGATCTGAGTTCTCTGATTTTGCTTTCGACTGCAAAAGGCACTCGGGGTCTACCCAGCCGCTGGCCACGGTTTTTTGCCTCTTTCAAACCTTTTTTGACTCTTTCCTGGATCATGCTCCTTTCAAATCCTGCGAAAACATCCAGCATTTGAAACAGCATTTTTCCTGCGGGTGTGGTGGTATCCACACCCTGCTTGTTGATGAACAAGTCAATATTTTTGGAGTGGAGTTCATCGAGGAAACTTATGAGTTGTCGAAGCGATCGACCTAAACGGTCCACGTTCCAGACCATGATCAGATCAAAATCCCCTCTTTTTACGCCATTGAACATTTCATCGAAGGCAGGTCCTTGACCTCTACCTTTGGAGAGGCTGGTACTCTGATCCACGAATTCCCGGGCTATCTGCCAGCCTTTTTGGTCCGCTATTTTTCGAAGTTCATGTAGCTGGTCTTCTGTGGTCTGGCCATCTGTGCCCGATTTCGCGTACAAAGCGACCCTTTCTCTTTTCTTGCTAATGTTTCCCGCTGCAAACCTAATTTTTTCTTCCATTGTTTTTTCTCCAAAGCGTGCTGACTGAGTCAGCGTTTATAAGAAGTGTTCTAAAACTAAGTATTATTAGAACATTAAAGCTCAAGATGTACTATAATTAATTAATATTCGAACACTAATTAAAGCTATTAAAATGGGTTATTTGGTTGTTTTTGGATTAAAACTCGGGGGAAGTGTTCTAATAATATATAATTTTAGAACATTTCGGACGAACAGCAATTAGGCTAAGTTTTTGGGAGTGATTTAAAACTCAGGAGCAATATAATTTAAACTATTTCAACGATTGTTTATTTGCTGGAACCCTGTGCGGTACGGAAACAGTACAAAATACTCGTTAGGTTCCGCAGAAGGTTCGGTAGGGCATGTTGGTTGCCGGGGCGGGTTCGGCATAGGCTTCGTTTCCCTCAACTTCTTCGAAGGGGCGGGTCACAATGGTCAGCAGTTTTGAGAATACCGTCATATCTGCCTGGTGGGTTGCGGCTGCTAGGGCTTCCTCAACTTTATGGTTCCGTGGGATATAGATTGGGTTGACCCTGTCCATTGCCTGGGCCGTCTCCTCTGTTGCAACCCCCTCCTGCTCCAAGCGTTTTCGCCAACGCTGTTCCCAATCGTCAAATTCATTTGGCTTTTTGAACAGATTTCTTGCTAGATCTTTATCCCCACACAAGACCTGCGAGAGGCGTCGGAAGGCAAGGGTGAAATCTGTGCCTTCCATCACTTTTAGCAGGTCCTGGATCAGTTGCGAGTCGAGAGAATCTTCCTTTGATAAACCAATTTTGGACCGCATTTTGGTCAGCCAGTAAGATTCATAGAGGGGCTGAATACACTCAATGGTCTCAGTCAGTAATTCAACCGCCCGTTCCTGGTTGGGGTCGACCAAGGGGATCAGCGGTTCCGCCAATCGAGCGAGATTCCAGACCAGGATCTGGGGCTGGTTCGCATACGAATAGCGTCCACCCTGGTCGATCGAGCTAAACACGGTGCCGGGATCATAGTTTTCCATAAAGGCACAGGGTCCGTAATCAATAGTTTCACCGGAGATCGTCATGTTGTCTGTGTTCATCACACCGTGAATGAAACCGATACTCATCCACTGTGCCACCAAGGCGGCCTGGGCATCGGCGACAGCAGCGAAGAAAGCCAGATACGGATTTTCAGCATCGGCCGTATCGGGATAGTGCCTGGCAATTGCGTAATCGGCGAGTTTACGGACTTTATCTTCGTCGCCGCGCGCTGCACCATACTGAAAGGTCCCGACGCGAATGTGACTCGCCGCAACCCGGGTGAGAATGGCACCGGGAAGAATATTTTCCCGATAAACTTCCTTCCCTGTGGCTATGGCCGCTAGAGCTCGTGTCGTCGGGACACCGAGCGCATACATAGCTTCTCCAATCAGGTATTCGCGCAATACTGGGCCAACGGCAGCCTTACCATCTCCACCACGAGAGAAAGGGGTGCGGCCCGATCCCTTCAATTGAATATCCCGGCGGTGTTGTTGAGTATCAATTACTTCACCCAGAAGAAGCGCGCGGCCATCCCCCAATTGGGGTGAGAATCCGCCAAACTGGTGACCGGCATAAGCCTGAGCCAGCGGTTTTGAACCCTCGGCTGTTTCATTGCCGGAGAAAATTGCGAGACCGGCATCCGAATCAAGTGTGACGGGATCGAGACCGAGTTCTTCGGCCAGTCCATGGTTAAACTGTAACCATTTAGGAGCGACCGCAGGTTCTGCCTC
>JAKUOQ010000015.1 GCA_022450865.1 Nitrospinales bacterium
GTTCCATCTTTCCAATTACTGGGTTAAGTGAGTCAGATTTTTCTAACTTCTTAACTGTTTTCTTCTTAACTGTTTTCTTTGTCATCGTGTTGTAAGGAATAGGTGAAATAGGGGTTGATGGTTGTAACAGTTTTGTAACAGTCGAAAAAATGGTGGTCTAAAAATTAGACCACCCCTAAACTCCTGAAAGTTGGTGCCGAAGAGAAGACTCGAACTTCCACACACTTGCGTGTACATGAACCTGAATCATGCGCGTCTACCAATTCCGCCACTTCGGCACCTTATAACTTATAGATATATCACAAACGACGATATAAGTTACGACATAGTTTTTTAGTTGATTTCAATTTTTCTAGGAGAAATTTTTAAGGATTTTATATTCGTTGTCAATGGCCATCCAGGAGTTGGAGTAAGAATCAATCTGGCATTTGTTATTCGGCGGATAAAAAGTATAGGAATATCAAGAGGGCCTAACTTTAGATGTTCAAATGCAGGTTGGATTTTTTCTCCAGATGAAAATAATATGTTGATCTTCGTTTCTCCTTCTACAACCTGGCCTTGTGGCAAGGAATATTTGGCATGAATAGTAAGGGAATTTTTTGAGCCACTAACATTTATATTACCTTTTCCTTTCATTGCTACTGCAGCCGATTTTTCGAGATCGTCAAAATGAATGGTTCCACGAGGAGTCAGTCTTTCAAGGTCAAAGAGTATGAATCGTCCATTCAACAGCAGGTCGTATATGTTAATTTGAACATTCTCGAATAGTAACTCAAAATTTTTAATTA
The DNA here is from genome assembly GCA_022450865.1 of Nitrospinales bacterium. Lineage (GTDB taxonomy): Bacteria > Nitrospinota > Nitrospinia > Nitrospinales > VA-1 > UBA8687. The sequence goes on from JAKUOQ010000015.1 coordinate 789, forward strand.
GTACTTTATTACTTACAACAGAATCAGCTTTTATTTTTATCGATTTATACCGTCCATAATATATGTCTTGTGGATTATTGGTGGGGGTGATAGAGACTGTCATGTTGACACCATTTTTGACCCCGTAAATAGGATAACCGGAGAAAGCCACTTCTAAACGCTTTCCTATAAGCTCTAAATCTGTAACCCCAGGAAGTGAATTGGCGGGTTCCATGTCGAATTTGTATAGCAGTCCCATGTTTCCATCTGGAAGAGGGTAACTGCGAAATAGTTTGAAAGTTTTGGTCAGCGCGGGATCTTTCGTCAGAAGGTTTATTGAATTGATGGCGTTTGGAGATTGGCTGCTAAAATCTCCAGACCGGGTGATAAAAAAATCGGTCATCTCCCCCACATTTCTTTTTACGCCCTTCATTACAATGGGCAAACCTCTAAAAGCCGCAAAATCCCTGAATGCTCCTCTTTGAAAGTAATTATAATTTGCCAGGGTTCGAACAATAATTTGTTCCCCTTTTTCAGGCTTTGCCTCCTCAATAATGTCATCAAGCATCGCGTTGATTGGCCAAAGTTGGGTGATTGGCAAATTTCCTTGCCCCAAATAGGGCAGAAAAGCTGGTTTGGGTATAAAGCCATTGTATAAAATTGTTACAAGTGTTGTGATTCCAGTGATGGAATAAAGAAATTTTCGGAGAGAAATATTTTTAACCTGAGTCAGGACTACTGCGGTGATCAATGCCATTGCAGGCAAACTCGGCATGGTATATCTTGCGCCTTTATTGTTAACAAAAGTAAATACAATTATTGGAAGAATGGCCCAGGCAAGCAGGATCCAATTGAATCGGTCTTTTTTGAAGATATATAAAAAAAATGTGATAACAAATATAGCCATCAAGGGATAACCCATCTGCCGGGAAATCACCTCAAGGTAGAATGCCCAAATACCTAGGTCCCAGGCCATACTGCCTTTTAGCACAGAGCTTGGAAACGCAAATTTGGACATACCTATCAAAATATTAATCAGGTTGTGGGCATACCAGGGGAAACAAATTAAAACGGATATACATGAAAGGAAAATTAAATTTAGAGTCTTCTGGGCAGAAAGGGATGTTTTGGGGAAATGTTTGACGAGAGCCCAGATTAAAAGAAATTCCAGTGTTAAGGGAATCCACCGTTGCGCACCGATAATAAGAATAAAGAAAGGGACAATTAGCAACGCAGCAATCATACCAATATAATAAGCGAATTGAATGAGCCGATCTTTTACATCAATTTTTTCACCCCACAATCCTGCCAGTACCGCTGGCAGAACATAAATGAAAAAAGTCCATTTGACCATCAGACCTACGGCAAAAATAAAGCTGAACCATAGGGAATACTTTTTATTCTCAAAATTTTCTGATTTTAGAAAAAGATAATAGGCGAGGGTTGTCATAGCCGTCAACATGACGCTGATAAGATACTCTCGTGACATGCTAACAATCAACGGGTAGGAAGAAACTAGAAATGCCGCGATTAATCCTGCATTTCTAGTATATAAAATCTTCCCGATCCCATAAATCGACAGTGTCATAATTACCATATAAAAAGAATTTCCAATGACTCCGGTATCCAGAGTAAAACCGAAAATCAAAGATAGAGGGATTAGTGATAGATGGTAAAAGGGTGGGTAAAAAGGTTCTACATTTAACATGTCCTGCCACCAGTCTTCTGAACCGGAGCTTAAAGCTTCCCAATAATTAAATGTTCTGAAGAGGTGAAGTCCTTGATCGTAGTTTGGGGGACGGATGTCGAGAAGCATCCATATAAAATTACCACCAAAAATCCATATAATGATGGCCAGTAAAAAGAAATGATGCGAGCCAAATCTAGAATCTATTGGACCAGATAACTTATTTGGGTATAGTTTGCTCGAATCTGACTCAGGCACTGAATAGCTCCAGAGAAATAATTTTAAAGTGTTCCAGAATTAGGATGATTCAAATCTAAAAAGTGAAAATTAGATGCAGTATAGAATATTTATTAGATTGGCTGCGTTTTTTATTGAGAAAAAACCCTTATGTTTTGATGAAATCAAAAACAGATTTGACTAGGGAAACATCATGGATCAATATACGAACTCTACCGTTTTCTCTGACAAAGTTCTCATGCCCAAATCGTTTGACTCTTATTCTAAAAACTATAATGAACGGGTTAATAATGCCATTCGCCAGACCGGTTACGATGTAGACGATCTTGTCTCTGCCAAGCTTTATAAATTACGAAGTCTTTTTCCATCCTTATCAGAAAAACCGTTTCGCTTATTGGACTTTGGTTGCGGAGTCGGAAACCTTTACAGGCAAGTTGCAGATTTTCTCCCAACCGCTATTTACACAGGAGTAGACCCTTCAAAGGATTCGATTCTAAAAGCTCGTTCGCGTTATCATCGTGATGCAGATTTTCAAGAACACGATTCCAAGGAGTGGGAAGCAAAGGGATATGACCTGGTATTTTCTGCTGGGGTATTCCACCATATCCCCCATGCTGAGCATACGAGGCTTATCAATAAGCTTTCCTCTCTTCTAAATAAGGGAGGGAGGCTGGTGATCTGGGAGCATAATCCACTCAACCCCATCACACAAAAAATCGTCAAAGATTGCCCTTTTGATGAAGATGCAGTACTCGTCCCTTCAAAAGATCTCGAAAGTCACTTTACCCAAGTTCCTTTATCAAACGTTCAGATTATCTACACGACTTTCTTTCCGAAATTTTTATCTGCACTAAATTTTATGGATCCTTATTTGGGTTGGCTACCTCTTGGCGGGCAATATCTGGTAACGGGTCAAAAGAACTAATTTTTTTTGATTGAAAAAACAACAAACCCTCTTCAATTTTTTTCGGGTTATAAGGAATGATCGCTTGAGTTTTATCAATCGACTGATCCTTCCTACATAAAAGTCGGGGAATCTGATCGGAAAAGGCGATGCTAGATTTAAAAATTGACAAAACACCAATACCTATCCTGACAAACCAAATTGGTAAAAATATTTTTTTTATTTGCACCTTTTGAATCTGAGCAAGTCGGTCTATCAGTTCATTCATAGTCATTTTTTCCGGCCCACATAAATTCAGGGTTTCTTTTTCAATCGAATCATTGCTCAGTATCTCCACCATTACCTGAACCAAATCATCCACACTTACCGGACTCAGGAAATACGATCCATCACCAATGACAGGAATTATTGGAAACTTTTCTATCCAGGCAACCAACTTACCAATGCCCTCTTCCATCTTCAAACCATAAACCTCTGAGGGCCTAAGGATCACCCAGTCAAGATCCGATTCCTTAATCAGCTCCTCACATCGCAGTTTACTCACCCCATAATCGCCGCCTTCCTCCGAAGCCGCTGCCGAGCTGACAAAAATAAATCGCCTGACATTCTTTTCCTTACAGGCAGTTATTAAGTTTTTTGTGCCCTCTTCATTGATTTCAAAATATGCTTTTCTGGAAAAAGAATGGGTCAAGGCGGCTAAATGAACCACAGTATCGATCTCAGAACAAGCCGTGCCCAAGCTATCGATATCCTGAAGACCACCCTGAAAAATTTCACAATTTTCCTTACGCACCGGCGATCGGTGTTCAAGGAGCCGAATCGAAAACTGTTCCGTTTTCAATAATTCTGAAGTCAGGTTTTTACCAAGAGCACAGGATGCTCCCGTAATGAGAATTTTCATACGGATACCAAACGGTTATTTTTTGGCAAAAAATTCTTTCACTCGATACCAAAACAGGTTAACTAAAAATTCCAGAATAGAAAAAGGTTTTACAAAAGAAGGGCGCGAGTCCATGCTGAAAAACACAGTTTGAACTTCTCCGATTCTGGCGTGCAACCGCCTGGCAAAAATCATAATTTCTGCATCAATGAACCATCCGTTAGATTCTAGGTTCATTTTTTCATAAAATTCACGGGTCATAATTTTGGGTTTGGAGTTCATATCCCAGGCATTGATTCCTGGAAATAACAGTTTGAATAAAATATTATAGCCAACAGAAATCAACCTCCTGTAAGAACTATCATTCCTTTTTGCTCGGTAGGTTTTAGCTAAGTCCAATCCATTTGTTTTCATCAACTGGTATACGCGGATCACATCGCTACTAGGCATTTGCCCATCCCCATCTATTACCGCAAGGGATTTTCCTGTTGCCGCCTGTAATCCAGATTTCATATCCCACCCCATCATGCCTTTTTTTATTTTAACCACTGCTTTTATTCGCGAATCCCTGGCGGCAATACCTCTAACTACCTCAGGAGTCTGGTCTTCCCCTTCTCCAAAGTAATTTCCCACCAGAACAATTTCCCACAACAAATTTTCCTTTTCTAGGGAATCGATAAGGGAATCAACAAAATTCGTTATCGTTGCTGCGCTACGATAGGCTAAAACAACTACAGATATTTCAGGGGTATCCATTATTTATACAATTTTTAGCTAATATCAGAGATTTTTAAAGCCGATATATCTAAATAGGTGATGATATCATAGGGAGTGATGATATACCGCAGCGGATTCCCGCTATCGGCTTGCCCCCCCTGAAGGGCGCTCTGTATTTTCCACTGCTGATTCGGTTTCTTCTGCTTTCATCAGCGATGCCACCGATATGTGGTCACTGAAGATGAAGTAGAACCCACCTGCGAAAATCACTATAAAGGATGCGGCCCACACCACCATGCCAAAACTAACAGCGGTCACTTCTGCTTCGCCCATGATTTCGTGCAAAGCTATCAAAACCCCGGCGTTGTAGGATCCAAGAAATGCGGGAGTGGGTAACACGGTAATCAAAATACAAACCATAACCGTCAAGATGAGAACTGAGCCCAGTGTCTTGGTCTCCAGATCAAAAACATAATAAAAGGGATAATTCATAGCCACGATTAAGGCCCAGGTCAGAACCGAGTATAGAATGATCTGCAACAAGGCATTTTTATCTTTAATGATCTGGCAGCCCAACGCAAACTCACCTACCATAAACAATATTTTTTCTTTCCATTTTTCTGGAAGAGGGCGTATGAACCAGTTGACCCAAGATTTAACTTTTACTTCCTGCCAGGCAAGCAAGAACATGAAGGCCAGCAAAACACAAACCAGAATAAAGCAAAAACGGCCAAACCCCACCACCATGGTTTGAACGGAAACCCCGGAAAAAGTTAGATTGGGATCAAAAATTTCTGCATTAAACAGAAAAACCCATACAAATAATGCCAGTAGGCAGACAAGATCAAATAACCGTTCTACGATGATGGTGGAAAAAGCCCCTGAGAAAGTAATATCATTTTTTTTCCCAACCAGATAAGCGCGCAAAAACTCCCCCGCCCTTGCAGGAAGAACGTTACCCATAAACCCGATCATTAACGGTGAATAAATTTCTTTTACTGGAATTTTTTTAAATGGACGCAGCAGAATTTGCCAGCGGTAGGCACGAGTCACATAACTTAGAACAATGAGCACCAGACCAGGCAGGATATAAATAAGCTCTGCATTTTTTAACGAGGTTTCGAGTTCTTTATAGGAAACGTTTTGCAAGGTGTAGTAAAGCGTACCGATAGCGATAACCAGTCCTATTAATGATTGCCTGATTTTTTTCAATTCGTTCCCTCAAGCAAGACTTTGGCTTCCTCAATATCTTTTTTAATCTGCACAACCAGTTCATCTTTTGACTTAAACTCTATTTCACTGCGTATCCGCGAAATAAATTCCACCTCAACTTCCTTACCATAAATTAATTGATTGAAATCAAAGATGTGAACTTCAACACTTAAGCGGTCACGATGGAAGGTAGGATTGAATCCGATATTCGCCACTGCATCGTAGGCATTGTTTTGGTAGATCATACGCACGGCATACACCCCTGTCCCTGGAATCTGTACTTTACTCGTATCAATGTTAGCCGTTGGGAATCCAATAGCCTGTCCCGTTTTGTATCCGGAAATAACGGGTCCAACTATAGAATAATGGCGACCTAAAAATTTCCGGGCGGATTCCATATTTCCGGCTTCAATCAAATCACGCACATGCGAGCTACTGACAGTCAACCCATCCAGTTGAAAAGGGTCCACAACATGAACGACGAATCCGAACTCCTCCCCCATCTTTTTTAAGTATGGGATGGTACCTTCGCGACCGCGACCGAATGCATAGTCGAATCCCACCACAACTTCTTTGGCCCCGATTTTTCCTTTTAAAATATTTTCTGAAAAATCGCGGGGTCGCTGGTCTGCAAATTGTCGAGTGAAATCTGCGCAAATAACACTATCAATATTACAGGCTTCTATGAGTTCCATTTTTTTATGGAAGTGGGTCAACAATGGAGGAACTTTTTCGGGAGCAATGACTTTTAAGGGATGAGGTTCAAATGTGAACGCGATAGCGGTTCCCTTCTTCTCACTGGCAATCTCAGCAGCTTTCTTGAAAAGAATCTGGTGACCTACATGAACCCCATCAAAATTGCCGAGAGTTACCACGGGGTAGGTAAAGGGGCCGTTAATATTTTTGGTTCCGCGTACAATTTTCATAAAACTTGCATCAGTCTACCTTAATAGCCTGATTTTTCAAGATCTTCAGCAAAGGAACTCTAAAAAAGTTGCCTCGTAACAGATGATATTTTGGCTTGATTCTGCTAAAATAGGTCTACCGGAATAATTAAGGAGCTAAAGAATGTTTGATATCGGATTTTTTGAGCTGATGATAATAATGGGAATCGCCGTAGTGGTGATTGGCCCGCAAAACCTTCCCAAACTTGCTAAAGCCATCGGAAAAGGCTGGGGCGAGTTTCAGAAAACTTTCAGCGGACTAAAACAGGACGTAATGGACGAAGCCGAAGGCCTCAAACAAACGGTGAATGTCGATGCCCTGGAACAGGATATTGGTGCAGCTACCAAAATTGATGTCGATGTCAACCTCTCCGAAATGGATCTGGATATCGCTGGCGATATCAAAAAAGACGTCTAGCAAAGTAAACTCTGCCGCTAAAAGGACTTTTCTTTTTTAGCAAAGCAGTTACCATCAAGCTTCCAGATCTTGTCTCACAGCTCACGAGAAAAATATCTTGCCTAGATACTTAGCAAACAAAAAGGATACCGGCCTTTTGATTTCAGCATCTCGCTGGTACCTAATAGCATGGTAAGTTCAGTATCATTCCATCCATTTATTTCGCATTTTCCACCCGCGTTATTTGTTGCGGGGCTGGCCTTACTTTTTCTTGCCAAAAAGAGAAACGACCAGAAACTAAACTCCGCCGCGAGTTTTAACTTAAGTTTGGGACTGCTGGCTGCGGTTGTCGCAAGTTTTTCAGGAATGATGTCTGTCGATATTAGCCTACGTACGACTGTTGATGTGGAAGGGCATCAGGGTTATTCCTTCCTGTTTACTATTCTCTATGGTTTTGCTGTTGGCTATTCTTATACCAATTCTTTTTCAAAAACCGCTCAAGGCTTTTACATTGTCGGGTTAGTGACCATGTGTATTTGCCTTTTTACCGGATACCAATTAGTATTTTGAAAAAGGCTCATTATTGTGCGGTGGAAACACCGAAACGATGGACGAGTTCACCCCCGTAGTAACCGGTGTTCAGGACACAAACGAGACCTCCAATAAGAGCCAAAAAATAAACTACTCTCCCGAATGGGTTCCTGAAGTAACGAGAAAATACCATGGCAATTGTGAACACACCAGTGGTGAGAAAAACAAAACGCATGTGCCCGGAAAGGAAGTCTTTAAATTTTTCAGTGCTGTCCAAGCTCAACATCCCCAAGAAACCGACTATCAAAACCGGAAAGATACACCAGAATCCCAATCGCGTGTTGAACCGACCCGCCGCCTCAACAACCTCGTCTTTTTTCAGGCTACCATAAATTTCAAACACCACGCCACTGGTTAACAAGGCAACAGGGAAATGAACGATTAAAGGATGCAACTTCGCAAAAAATATCATTTAGTTTTCTTATATTTTTTATCACTGTTTCTTCGCCGGTCCAAGTCTGCCAACATTATCCCTGCCGCAACCGAAACGTTTAGAGATTGCATGTCTCCTTTACCCGGAATATTGACGAGGGTATCACAGCGACGTTTCACTCGATCAGATAGTCCCTTTTGTTCATTTCCAAACACGAGAACGGTGGGAAAAGTAATCTTTGCCGAGCTTAATGATTCCTTCGCGCTCAGGTCGGCACCAACCACACACCAACCCTGTTCCCTGAGATCCCTAAGAGAAGAAGATAGGTCGCTACTGCTATAAATTGGAACCGATTCCCAACCGCCTTCAGCCATTCTTGCGGCAGAGGGAGTGATGCCCGTCACCGTTCCAGAATTCGGCACAATCAAACCTTTGGCCGCAAAATAAGCACAACTTCTCAGGATCGCGCCCTGGTTATGAGGATTTTCAATTCCATCGAGGGCAACCACCAATCCGTTTTTAGGGATACTGCCGCGAATTAGTTTGTACACCGAATCACATGGGAAAGGGCGAACCACCATAACGATACCTTCATGATGTGTTCCTGATGCAACTTTATTTAATGATTCTTGATCCAATTGCCGAAAAGGAAGTTTCTTTTCCGCACACCATGCTTTCACTACCTTCAATTCGGTTGTACGGGTTCTGCTGAAAAACAAGCGTAATAAACTCTCCGGGCGTTTTTTAAACGCACTCATGCAAGCGTTCCAACCATAAAGAGTAAACTCTTCCTGTTTTTTGTGCTTGGCTCGATCCCGATCGGAATGAGTTTTTTTAAATGTTTTGGGTTGTTTGTTTTCCATTACTCATCATCAGCATATTGCCGGACTTAAAAATAAAATATTATTTTTATACTTGATCCCTTTGAACCGGAAAAATCCTGCACCTAGCGGTTTCTGGCTAGCCGTGACCGCCCATCATAAACTCTTCGTTGTCATCGAATGGGAGGGGGGTTTCGTTCTGAAAAAATGCTTCAACCTTTTCCATGACCTCAGCAGTAGTGACACACTCAAACATATTCTTCCGAAATTTTGCAGCTCCCGGATTACCGAACGCAAGCCAGGCTGAGAATTTTCGCAAGAGGATGAGGGAAAAACGCGTATCGTAATATTCTTTCAAACTTTTCTGGTAGCGACGAATTATTTTCAAGCAAGAGCTATCGTTATTGAGCCCAATGCATTCGTTAAAAATTCCAGGGTTACGCAAAGCACCTCGCCCTATCATGACTGCGTCCACTTTTGATTCTTCCAGCCTCTTCCTTGCTTGCTCAGCACTACGAATATCTCCATTACCGATAATAGGAAGCTTAGCCTTTTCTTTAACTTCGGCGATCAGATTCCAATCGGCTTTGCCTTCATAGCCTTGTACTCGAGTGCGCCCATGAATCGCTACCCATTCGCAACCTGAGTTGTAGGCCGCTTTGACACACTCATGTATCGTCAACTCTTCTTCGCTCCAACCTGTTCGCATTTTTACCGTGAGTGGGAGTCGGATTCCTTTTTTGATTGTGGAAAGAAAGTTTTCCAGATAAACCGGGTCACGCAAAAGGGCTGCACCACAACCTTTTTTAACTACTTTTTTGACAGGACACCCCAGGTTGATATCGACAAAGTGTGCTCCTGTAGACTCTACAAGTTCAGAGGCGCGAATAATATCCTCTGCTGATTCGCCAAACAACTGAATACCCGTAATAGATTTGCTATCTGGGTGCACCCGCATCATTTTTTTGGTTTTTTCAGAATTGTAAAATAGCCCTTTTGCAGAAACTAGCTCTGAAATTAAAACTCCGGCATTCATTTCATCCATCAATTGTCGGAAACAAACATCAGTAATACCGGCCATAGGTGCCAGCCAAAAAGCATTCCGGGCCCTGGTAAACAAGGTCTCTTGCACTGATTTTTCGCCAGCAGGATGAGGAGGAGTTAAAGAATTCATTTACTTTTGATTTTTGCCGCTTTTAAGAAGGGTTCAAAATGCAAAGGAGGTTCTACCCTGAATCCCATTGTATGATCAAAGAGTTTAAATTCGAGACTCCAAGCGTGCAAGCCATATTGATAGTTTTCTGAACTTCCTTGCCCATAAACCTGATCATTATAAATGGGCAGCCCACAGCTTGAAAGGTGAACACGAATTTGATTGGTTCTTCCTGAAAATGGGATAATTTTTAAAAGTGAGAACCCATCTTTAGAAGCAAGCCACTGAACTTCTGTCTTTGCCCATTTTGCATTTTTTATTTGGTCACCAACACCTCTATGCGATCCGTTTAAAATACCAATAGGCGCATCGATACAAAAATTTTCTGTTTTAGGCTCACCTTCCACTAAAGCAAGGTATTCCTTTTTTATTCTATGACTCATGAACTCATCCATCAGGACGCTTGCCACATCACGCGTCCTAGCAAAAACAATTACGCCTGTTGTGATCGCATCCAACCTTTGCACCGGCCGGGGAATTTCTTTCGGGTATAACCGTTTCAAAATTTCTGTCATGCTGTTTTGAAAATAACGTCCACTCGGATGAACGGCTATGGGAGCAGGCTTATTAAAAACTCGTATATAGGGATCTTGATAAACAACTTTTAAACTTCGGTTCGCAGGGGGTTCCTGCCGCATACCGGCGTATGTAATAATGCGATCCCCTTCTTGCAAAACATAACCTGTCTGCGCTGTCGTGCCGTTTACCGAAATATCTCCATTTTCAATTTGAGCGATCCAAGCTTTTCTGGACTGGTATGGGAAACGTTTGGCAAAATATTCTTCAATAGTAAGCCCGCAATACTGGGATGAGAGTGAAGATTTATATATTTGCTGACTGGCCGGAGGCTGATACAAGGAGTCCAGCGTCACGCTGGTATTTAGTTCCATTGAGGATTAACTGGAGCTTGTATAAGGTATTCGTAATCTTTACCGAGGGAACGCACAACATTTGCCCAGATCCCATCTTCATTTTCCTGAAAAACAAATTTACTACAAGCTTGGGAAGTCAACCAGCTAAGGCGGGTCATTTCATCTGCTAGTTGACCGGCACCCCAACCGGAATAGCCCAAATAAAACCGTATATTTTTTTCTGGATCTTTAAAGCGAGTCATTAAATTATCGAGTAATTCCGCGCTCATTCCCAGATAGACACCATCGCAAATGGTCTCTAATTGTGGCAAAGGTTCTTCAGATCGACAAAGATAAAATACCTGTGAAGGCGAGACCGGTCCACCTACATAAATTTTTCCTGAAGGAGACCCAGACATTCCCATTTCTTTAAACACTTCTTTGGAATTTATAAGAGCAGACCGGTTTATAACCAGTCCAAATGAACCTTCATCGTCGTGGTTGCATAAAAGAACCACCGTACGGGAAAAGTTTGGGTCGGGCAAAACCGGATTGGCAATCAGGAAATACCCTTTACCATATTCTTGATTGGATTGCTCTGGCATATTTGAAATTACAAATTTAAGGATTGAAGCTTTTTAAAATTACGTCCGACCTTTGCCTCTTCTTTTCCTTCGATAGAGGCAAAATTATTATCCAGGGCAATACTAACGAGTTCGGGAAACTTTTTTGAATTAGCCAATGCTATAATTCCTTCATCGCCAATTTCGTTCTGAGCCAGATCCAAGTCTTCTAACTTGTCTAATTCGTTATCCTTTGCCATTATTGCCGCACCTTCATCCTTAATATAATTTCGGTAAAGATTGAGCGACTTCACCTTTTTAAGAACTTTAGATCGAATGAGATGGCGTACTCCTTCTGGGCCAATATCATTGCCGCCCAGTTCTATCCAATTGACCTTAGCAAACAGGTCTGATTCTGTAAGCAATTTTACTCCATCATCGCCTATGCGGTTTCCCCCTAAATTAAGTCTTCGCACTTTCACAAGACGTTCATCTCGAGTAATAATGGTCATGCCATTGGGGCCAACACAATAACCTTTCAAGTTCAACTCTTTACCGTCTTCACTCAAGGTTTCTTCAACAACTTTATCCATGGTCTCGCGTAGTTTATCGCCTGTCAAACTACAGGGTTCTGCGGGTTTATATATTTCAAAGTGGGTGATTGATGGCATTTGGACCCCTTATATTTTTGGAATAGCGTTAATCCTTAAAAAATATGAAATTAACACTGTAAAGGCTATAAAAATTGATTAAAAAAAGCCATAAAAAGAACTAATTAGATTAGAAACAGGCTATTATAAGGTTGACAGAAAATCAATTATATTTTAGATTCCAGAGTTTCACCCAATGCTTTATAGGGTATCTTGCATTTGGGAAGGCGGATATCAGCAGTTAGTACCCATATTCTTATAATTTGCAAATCGTTTTAACTAAAGGGGCAAAGGTATGAAACTGGATTTTGAAAAAATGGGAGGATTGGTTCCGGCAATCATTCAAGATGCAGACACTGGGAAGGTATTAATGCTCGCCTATATGAATACCATTGCCTGGGAAAAGACCTTGGAAACTGGAAAAGCATGGTTCTACAGTCGATCACGGGACAAACAATGGATGAAGGGCGAAGAAAGCGGCAACGTTCAAATCGTAAAGGAAGTGTTTGTCGATTGCGATGATGATACTGTGCTCTTGAAAGTAGAACAGGTAGGTAAAGCAGCTTGTCATAAAGGTTATACCAGTTGCTTTTTTAGAAAAGTCAACGGTGATGTGGAAGTTATAGAAGAGAAAGTTTTTGATCCAGAGAAAGTTTATAAAAAATAAAAATTTAGATTTTTTCAATTCAATTAAGAAGAAAGAAGTTAATCCATGAGCGGTAATGTATTAAAACTAGGAATTCCAAAAGGCAGTCTAGAAGAAGCCACAGTCAAGCTTTTTGCTCGGGCAGGGTACAATATTAGGATTCAAAGCCGATCCTATTTCCCCAGCATTGATGATGTCGAAATTGAATGCATGTTAATACGTGCTCAGGAAATTGCTCGCTATGTAGCAGATGGCGTTCTCGATGCAGGCCTTACCGGCAAAGACTGGATTATGGAAAATCGTGCCGATGTAGAAGAAATTGCACCGCTGGTTTATTCAAAAGTTTCAGCAAGACCCGTCCGATGGGTTCTGGCAGTGCCTAACGACTCTTCTATACAAAGTGCAAAAGACTTGCAGGGAAAACGAATTGCAACGGAGGTCGTTAACCTGACAACAGATTGGTTAAAAGGGCACGGAGTGACCGCCAATGTAGAATTTTCTTGGGGTGCTACCGAAGTTAAGGCTCCCAAGCTGGTTGATGCCATTGTTGAAGTGACAGAAACCGGGTCTTCCCTCAAGGCAAACAATCTAAGGATAGTCGACACATTAATGGAATCTACAACCCGCTTCATAATGAATAAAACTGCAAGTGAAGACAAATGGAAACGCAATAAAGTCGACCGTCTGGTATTGATGCTGCAAGGAGCCATGGCCGCAAACGGCAAGGTAGGGCTTATGCTCAATGCTCCTAAAAACAAGCTGGACGAAATCATTAAAATTTTTCCGCCAGGTAAAAAACCAACGGTCTCTGAACTTAGTGACCCTGAGTGGGTGGCCATCAATGTAATTCTCGAAGAAAAATTAGTGCGCGATATTGTTCCTGATCTTAAAAAAGCCGGCTCAGAAGACATCGTTGAGTATCCATTAAACAAAATAATCCACTAACCGTAGCGGACTAAAATCATTAGATTTTAGAGCGGATCCAATGTAACGGGCTTTTAGGTTAAGTTTTTCTAGCTATCCCCTAATGGGTAGAAAACTCTCTTTCCCTCTATGCAAGAAAATACTGAATCGGAAAAACCAAACGAAGCAAAAACTCCTGAAAAAGAAGAGGAGTTGTCTGATGAAAAACCAACTTCTAAACCATCAGAGTCCTCTGAATCTGAACCCTCCTTTGAAGAGCAGGAAGGAGAAGTTCTATCCTCTGAAAAGAAAAAAGGCAGTCGTTACGGGTTATTTCTTTTCATACTTTTGCTTTTGACAGGTGGAAGCAGTTACCTTTTTTACACCGATCAAATTCCACCACAAATCAAGGAATGGATTGAACCGCTTCTAAAACCCCTAGAACAGCGGCTGGCTAGGATAAATCCTGCTCCAGCACCTCGACCTCCTAAAAAAATAATACCGGGAGTAAAAGAAAAAGTTCCCGACCCCACAATCCAAAAAGAAACTGTTATTGTTGAAGAAAAATCTGTACCTAAAATAACTCCATCACCATCCAAAGAGGAACGTGTCAGTGGTTCGCAAACGAATACCATACCTGAAGTCAAGGAGGCAGGCTCAAATTATCCTGATAAAGTAGCTGGCACCTCAACATTTATCGAACCAAAATTGGAAACTTTGGTAGAAGAAACCAAAGCTGAAATCATACCCGAAGAATCTGAAAATATAGAAGCAGAAGACCATGCCGATGAAATTTTTGCTCCGCCTACTCCTGCCACGATACCTCACACACAACCTACTCCAAACATAGAGGAGCCAAAGTTTGCAGAAGCACCTACACAATTCAAAAAGAACGAAAAGAATAAAGCTGTGCAGGCATATCTTGATTTTTTTGAAACAACACTGGTAAAAATAGGTGAACTGATTAAAACAGGGTTTGCTAAAGGAAAAGGTTTTCTAATTAAATCTTTGGGTTGAATGCGGCCTAGTTTGTGGCCTCATCGAAGACGAATTCGAAGGGAAATTTTTTTTCAATCAGTCCGACGGACTGGCAAATAGATTGAAAATAACTCAATCCATCTAACTCTTCCGCTCCCAAATTGTAGCGAATTTTATTTTTTAGATAATCAACTAACAAGGTTTCTGGGAGTCCAGTTTTACGGGCCTGAGTCCTGGCAATAGTTTCAATTTTCATCAATCCTTCTTGCTTTGCAATACGAAAGATCTCCACAATTCGTTCTCCAATCTCAACTCCCTCTCTTGCAGCAATCACTGCATGCACAAAAGTTTTTCCAGTTCTTTGATACCACTCTTCGCTTAAATCATATATTGTTGTTCCTTCTTTATTAAATCCTAAAGCAGGGTCACCAATGATGAGAGCAGCATCATGTTCCTGTAGCATTTTTTCGGGGTTGGGATCACAGTCTACCCATTTCAGGTTAGGTAAAAAATCATCTTTAAACATTAATTTCAACAAAGCCACTGAAGTGCGCGATCTATTATCAACTGCCAAAGATTGAATTGCTTTAAGTGGATATTTGGATACCAGTAAAACAGTGCCGACTTGATTCCTCGATGCAATGGAAATTCCCGGCAACAGGCGCAAGGTTTCTGCCTGCCTCAGATATTCAATTGCGGGAATCATGGCAAAATCCAACTTTCCTTCATTGAGCTGTTCAGCAAGACGGGCCGGAGTCTCTGTATAGATATCAAGCTTTATCCACTCCCCCATTTCCCTCAAAGAAGCTAATATCGGCTGGGCATTGATGAAATCGTGAATGCCAAATTTTAACAATTAAAATCTCCTGAAAAACAAAAAGGGATGGGGGGAATCCCCCATCCCTTTAATAAAAAACTAAAACTACTAGATAAAAAACGGTGCCATAACCAGCGAGACAATAGACATCAATTTGATGAGGATGTTCATTGCTGGACCGGAGGTATCCTTCAGAGGATCACCCACCGTATCTCCAACCACCGTAGCGTGGTGAGCATCAGAACCTTTACCACCTAGATTCCCTGCCTCCACATATTTTTTTGCATTATCCCAGGCTCCGCCGCCATTCGACATGAACAACGCAAGCAAAACCCCAACCAAAGTTGCACCCATTAGCATTCCTCCTAATGCCTCAGCGCCAAGCAACCAGCCCACAATAATTGGCGTTAGAAAAGCTACAACACCTGGAGCAATCATTTCCTTCAATGCCGCCTGGGTGCTGATATCGATACAACGTGCACTATCGGGTTTGCCCGTGCCTTCCATTAATCCTGGAATCTCGCGGAACTGTCTACGGATTTCTTCAACCATGGTCATCGCTGCATTACCCACAGAGGTCATAGTCAAGGCAGCTACATAAAACGGAACCACACCACCCAGGAACATACCGATAACCACATCGGTTTTAGTAATATCAATAGAAGTAATATTTGCTGCTTGGGTAAACGCTGCAAACAAGGCCAACGCTGTCAAAGCTGCTGAACCAATCGCAAACCCCTTACCAATAGCAGCCGTGGTGTTACCCACCTGATCCAATCCATCTGTAATTTTACGAGTTTCTTCTCCCAATCCTGCCATCTCAGAAATTCCACCAGCATTATCGGCGATGGGACCATAAGCATCAACCGACATGGTGATACCTACTGTTGCCAACATACCCACAGCTGAAAGTGCAACACCATAAAGGCCTGCAGATTCCGCGCTGACATAAATGGTCAATGCCATAATCACAACAGGTATCACACAGCTTTCCATAGCAACTGCAAGACCGGTGATCATTACCGTCGCAACCCCAGTATTACTTGATTCTGCTATTCGAACAACGGGCTTACTAGCTGTGTAGTATTCGGTGATCAGACCAATACCGATACCTGCCAGACAACCAAACAAAAGGGCTATAAATACGCCTGAAGGCAGGCCCATAACTTTAATGAGAAAAAATGCCACGAATAACATAGCACCCGCACTGATGAATGTGCAGTTTCTGAGCGCTGCAGAAGGATCCATACTCCCTAACATGGTCATAGCTCGTATACCAATAACCGAAGCTATCAGACCCACCATAGCTATCATAATCGGCAATGCCATGTATTCGAAGCGCAAGGTAGCCATACTGGCACCTATAACTATAGCTGCAATCATGGATCCACAGTATGACTCAAATATATCGGCACCCAGTCCAGCTGTATCACCTACGCAGTCGCCAACATTGTCAGCGATTACGCCAGGATTACGTGGATCATCTTCAGGTATTCCCGCTTCAACTTTACCAACGAGATCAGAGCCTACATCTGCTGTTTTAGTATAGATACCACCGCCCACACGAGCAAATAACGCAATAGAACTCGCGCCCATTGCGAATCCACTAACAACAGTAAATGAATCACCACGACCGAATAAAAGGAATAACCCACCAACCCCCAATAGACCGAGGCTCGCCACACTTAGTCCCATTACTGCGCCGCCATTGAATGCGATGAGCAATGCTTTGGACTGCCCGCCGTCAACAGCCGCTTGCGAGGTACGTACACCCGATGTTGTTGCTGCATTCATACCAAAAAAACCGGCAAGCATGGAACACCCAGCTCCAATTGCATAAGAAATTGCTGTCCAAAATCCGATCCATACCCCTTTTTGCATAGAAATCAAAAAAAGCAGGAGGAGAAAAATTCCCCCAATGAAGTAGCCGAGGATTTTGTATTCCCTTGAAAGAAATACCATGGCCCCTTCATGGATAGCCTCAGCTATTTCAGTCATTTTTTCATTTCCGGCTGATTCGTCATCGACACCTTCATAAAGTTTCCAAGCGATGATGAGACCGAATAAACCAAATATGGCAGCTAAATACACATAATTTTGTGATACATCCAAAGAAGCCATCACCAGATATGCCACCATGGCAAAACCGATGAAAGCCAGTTCTCCTTTGTGTTCCGATAACATTCTTATTATTCCTCCGTAGGGTTATTTCGTTTATTAAGTTCTTTAAGCGCCGCTTCTATCTTATGCACCGCTTGATTTATTACGTCATTTAATAGGCTCGACTCTTCTTCGGTAAAAGAGGACAAAACATGATCGACAATGTCCTCTCTATCTTCAGGGCGGTCGACCCCGATGCGTACCCTACAAAACTCCTGGGTTCGCAAAGTTTCTATGGTCGATCTAATTCCCAACTGGCCTCCATCGCCCCCCTTAAATTTGGTTTTTATTTTTCCAAGTGGAAGATCAATATCATCATGTATGACCAGGAATTTTCCTGGGGAAAGGTTAAAAGCAGAAAGAAGTGCTTTGACTGCTTTCCCACTTTCGTTCATGAAGGTCATCGGTTTTGCGAGAATAACCGGAAGCCCGTCAATTTTTCCTTCTCCATAAAGGGAACTATATTTATGTTGAGCCAGCTTGATTTTATATTTATCGGCCAGATTATCTAAAGCAAGAAATCCCGCATTATGTCGTGTCAGTTCATAACGCGACCCGGGATTGCCCAAACCTAAAATCAAAAACACAATTAATTTTAACCGTCCTCTTTCTTCCCGGAATCATCTTTAGATTCTGCGGGAGCCTTGTCCTCCTCTGCTCCTTCTGCTCCTTCTTCACCTTCTTCACCTTCTTCACCTTCAGGTTCTTCTTCTTTGACTTTTTCTAGGTGAACGTTTAGCACTATGTCGTTTGGATCATTCAGGATTTGTACGGACTCTCCAAGATTCAAATCTGAAACGCGAATCATCTGGTTCAGCTCAACCTCACTCATATCCACTTCAAATTTTTCCGGGATATCATTCGGCAGACTTTCAATTTCCAAGGCCCGAATAATGTGATTTACAATTCCTCCTTGTTTTTCTCCCGGAGAAACTCCAATAAGAAAAATAGGAACTTTTACTTTGATCTTTTTGCTAATATCAATTTCAAGAAAATCTATATGCACCCAACCTGGCTTGAGAGGATGGGTTTGCAATTCTTTTAACACCACGTTTCTGTTCTCAGCAGAATCGCCATCGACCTTTAATTCGATCAGTACATTACGACCTTTGTCATCAATCAACTTTCTTAGTTCTTTTGGGTTTATAGACAAGCTAACGTTATCATTGAGACCGTACACAACGGCCGGGATACACTCATCTGTCCTCAATTTTCGTGCGGCTGACTTACCATTTGCTTCTCTAATTTTTCCTGTTAAAACTGACATGCTAAACTCCAATCAATGTAAAAAAATATTCTGAAAGAAACCCTACAAATTAGTTAATCCTTGGTTGAATCGAACAAGGAACTAACTGAGGTTTCTTGATGAATTCTTAGAATTGCTTCCCCTAAAAGGGATGCAACAGATAACACTTTTATCTTAGAATTTTTTTCCAACTCTCCATTTAAAGGAATGGTATTGGTTGTTATCACCGTTTTAATAGGTGAGCTAGCAATACGCTCTCCTGCTGGTCCCGATAAAACTGGATGGGAACAACAAGCGTGCACTTCCCTTGCACCGGCCCCTAATAATGCATCAGTCGCTTCCATCAATGTTCCCGCTGTATCGATCATGTCGTCTACGATAAAAGCTATTTTTCCTTTTACATCACCAATGATATTCATCGCCTTAGCTTCATTTGGAATATCTCGGCGTTTGTCAATGATCGCCAAAGAGCTATTTAACCGTTTTGCATAAGCACGGGCTCTTTCCACCCCTCCTGCATCGGGTGATATTACGATCAAGTCTTCCAGTTTTTGCTCTTTGATGTAGTCGATCAGAACATTTATTGCGAATAAATGATCCACAGGGATATTAAAAAAGCCCTGAATTTGCCCTGCGTGTAAATCGACCGTCAGAACACGATCTGCCCCTGCAGTAACCACTAAATCAGCAACTAACTTAGATGTGATGGGTACCCTGGGTTCATTTTTTCTATCCTGTCGCGCATACCCATAATAAGGAATCACCGCCGTGATTCTTTTTGCTGATGAACGACGCAATGCATCGATCATAATCAGCAATTCCATCAAATTGGTATTGCCCGGGAAACAAGTCGACTGAACAACGAAAACGTCTCCACCGCGAACATTTTCTTCGATTTTCACATAGATTTCTTTGTCTGAAAAATCCCGAATTACGGTTTTTCCAAGTGGAACATCCATGTACTTACAGATTTCTTCCGTTAGTTTCTGATTAGCTCGACCGGAAAAAACTAATGCCCGCCTATTGTCGTTGGAAAACATTCTGTATCCTTAAAAAATCTGGCTGGGGCGGGAGGACTCGAACCTCCGAATGCAGGAATCAAAATCCTGTGTCTTAGCCACTTGACGACGCCCCAAGGAGGTAAAACCTCACCATCAAAAATTCATGCCCCGCAAGGGGTTTATAAGGGATAAAAACAAAAAGGCTCTTTTAACAATGACAGAGTCATTGTTAAAAAGCCGATATCATTTCTTCGGGAAAAAATTCAGAAAAGCGAGTGATGCTTTTGGCCAGACACACCCTGTACTTTTTCCCAGTAAATCTAGCCAACGCTTTTTTAGCAATTTCGGGATTTTCGAAAATTCCAAAGACCGTAGAACCACTTCCCGACAAGAGCGTACCTTCAGCGCCTAAGTTCAGCAGCTCATTTTTTATCTCCAAAATCTCCGGATATCTTTTAATAACAACAGGTTCCAAGTCATTTTGAAGGGTCGCCCCTAACTGGGCAAACTCCGAGCGCATAAGAAAATTTTTCGAAATGCTAATATTATTTTTGGTCTTTGTCAACTTCAATTTTAAATTGCTATAAACCCATGATGTGCTTATAGGAAATCCAGGATAGATCATTAAAGTATAAAAAATAATGGGACTTTCAATCGGTTGCAGAATTTCACCTTTACCCTTTCCTATTGCACATGGTGACATGAGGAAAAAGGGAACATCAGAACCCAGGTCAGAGGCCATTGCAACCAATTCGCTCCGCGGTAACTTTAAATTCCATAAAATATTAAGAGCCAGCAGGGCCCCGGCGGCATTTCCACTCCCTCCCCCTAGTCCCGCTCCGGAAGGAATATTTTTTTGAAGTTTGATTTTTACTCCATCACATTTACCGGGAAAATTATTTTGTAAAAGCCTGGCAGCTTTAATAACAAGATTACTTTCATCATTGGGAATGCCAGGAGCATCACAAAACAATTCGACTTTTTCCGGGGCTCCTTCCATCTCCATCTCATCAAACCAAGCAACCATTTGAAACAAGGTCTCCAGCTCGTGAAATCCATCTTCCCTTTTTTTATGAATATGAAGTCCTAAGTTTATTTTTGCAGGAGTTTTAAATTGCAGTTTGTTAGGGAGAGTCATTTTATTTTGTGGAAGCTGTTGGCATCAATTTAAATGTATCAGGAGAAATTTTTCCATTCAAGATCGGGTCCTTATATCTAACCCTTATTATTTCCTCCCTTACGGGAAATTCAAGAGTAATCAAATGCGGCCAATCTATGGAACCGATCTTTTTGTACTCCTGCCATTTTACAAAATACTTCTTATGCCCCCCTTCGATTCGAGTCATCTCTATCGGTAATAATGTGATTGCATCTATATAAAGAAGAATGTCTCCGCTGCTTTTTAAATCTTTTGCTTGAAGAATATATTGGGTGTTATCAGAATTTAATCTGGATTTTTCTACTCTTAGAAATTCAAAGCGTGGGATATGCCCGACAAAAATTCTTAAATGCTCGTAAAAATCTATTTGTGTTCCAAGCAGTTTTCGTAAAAGGTTTTTTACATCCGGGCCCGAATAAACTCTGCCTTTTGAAGGGTCCAGAAACTGCATTTTCCCGGCTGTACGGATAAAAACCCCCATCGCCTGACCAAACAGCCCATAAGTATCCACCCGAATGGAACGGTTTCCTTGTAATACCAGAGTCTGGCGGAAGGATTGTTTTATTTCTTTGTCGATAAAAGTGGTTCGCGCAAATGATTTAACGTTATAAATTTTATTCGCACGAGTCTGGAGTCTATTAAATATATAAGCGGAAGAAATGGTATCTTTTGAAAAATGCGAAGGAATTTTTTCAACAGAAGTCTGGCAAGCACCAAGAAAGAAAAAAACGAATAAAAAAATCGGGCTACGCACAAAAATAAAACGGCCTTTTATTTGACATACAACTATGGCTCCCCAACATTGCTTCCCCTGTAAAGGGTTAGTAACTTTGTTGAATAAGTTTTTTTGCTCTTTCAATTTTTTCTTGAAGGGTTTGCGGATTAGGCATTTCTCCGCCCAGATCACCTTTTTGGTGAAGCGTCAAAGATCGGCTGTTTTTCCAAGCTCCTTTTGCTTCATCATAATTTTTTAGAGAAAACAGAATATCCCCAAGATGGTCATAAAGCACGGGATCTGGATCAGTATAAATCAAGGCTTTCTGAATTTGTGTAAGGGCTTTTTCTGAGTCGCCTTTTTTGAAGTATATCCACCCCAAGCTGTCTAAAAAGTAACCATTACGAGGTTGAATGGTGAGAGCTTTCGTCAAGTGCTCCAAAGCACGATCCAGGTCACGGCCTTCAAGGGCATATATATATCCTAAAAAGTTGTGAGCGTTAGAGTGTAGTGGGTTAATTTCTATAGCCTGCCGCATGTTAGCAATCGCACCTTTAAAATCCCCGGACTTTTCCATTAATGCGCCCAATTCAAAATAATAAGTGTCTTTTTTCGGGTTGAGACTCAAGGCTTTCTTCATGCTTCCTACAGCTTTTTTGTTTTCATTTTTTGACATGTAGGCAAGCGCTAAGGAATGGAAAATCTCATCATTTTCAGGTTCCATTGCAGTGGCTTTTTGCAAAAGCTTAATAGCTAAATCTGTTTTTTTAGCAAGTTGGTATAAACGCGCGGAATAACGCAAGATATCCATTGACTTCGGCTCAAGTTTTCTGAGTATTGCAAATTCCTCAATGGCCTTGTCTAATCGCCCCTGATTTTCATATATCCGAGCCATGAGCACATGCGGATCTTTATGGTCATCGGCAGCCAAAACCAGCTGAAACTCGTCTAATGCCCTTAAATAAAGAGTCTCCTCAAAATAAATAGCGGCTATTCTCATATGGACATTCGGTTGTTTTAGCAGTTCGGCGGGAATACCTTTATTATTCGACAATGTGTTTTTGTGTCCCCGAAAAGAGGTATTTTGAAGTTTTTCAATACGCTCTTTAATAAAAGGATTATTTTTCTTTAGTTTTATTAGGAAGTTATACTCTTTAAGAGCTTCTTCAGTTTTTTCCAATCGCTCATAAACCCAAGCAAGGTGTTTTCGAGCTTCCAATAAATTAGGCTTCAAAATAACTGCCATTTGAAATCTCTTTTCAGCTTCCACTAGCTTATTATTTTGCAATAAAGCTCGGCCCAGATAGAACTGTCCCAATGGATTATTGTGTTCCATTTTGACGGACTGCAAATACATATTTTTTGCCTGATCCCATTTACCTTGCTCTTCAAATACGGTTCCCTTTAGGAAAATGGCGCGGGAGCTTTTTGGGTTTATTTGACTTACCCTTTCATAATGATAAATAGCAGAATCCGCTTTCCCTTGACTTGCGAGAATATCTGCCATATCCATATGAATTACCTTATTTTTTGGAAATCGCG
>JAKUOQ010000150.1 GCA_022450865.1 Nitrospinales bacterium
CCCAAACTCATATAGATCCGTTTATGCAGATTTGGATGTTCCTATTCTTTTTTGTAGCATTTGCTATCAAAGTACCCGTCTTCCCCCTTCATAGCTGGTTGCCTCATGCCTACGTGGCGTGTCCTATACCTGCGTTGATCCTATTAACGGGTGCAATGTCTAAAACTGGGGCTTATGGTTTTTTACGTTTTTGTCTTCCACTTTTTCCAGAAGCTGTGAATTCGATGGCTTTGGTTATTGGATTTATGGCTGCATCAGGAATGGTCTATGGGGCTTGGATTGCCATTGCACAAAAAGATATTAAAGCCCTTGTAGCTTACTCTAGTATCAGTCACCTTGGGTTTATTGTGTTGGGAATCTTTGCTCGAAATGGAGAGGGGATTGAGGGTAGTGTTTTGCAAATGGTTAATCATGGAATCATAGCCTCAGCCTTGTTCCTTATTGTCGGATTCATTGAGATTAGAATGGGGACACGTAACCTTGGTGAATTACGAGGACTCAGTAAAGCCATGCCAGTTCTTTATGGAACTTTTATGCTTGTCATGTTG
This sequence comes from Nitrospinales bacterium, assembly GCA_022450865.1. Taxonomy (GTDB): domain Bacteria; phylum Nitrospinota; class Nitrospinia; order Nitrospinales; family VA-1; genus UBA8687. Next base: position 549 of record JAKUOQ010000150.1, read on the forward strand.
GCGGCATTGGGATTGCCAGGCCTGAACGGTTTTGTAGGTGAATTTTTGATATTGGTTGGTGTTTGGACTTCTCAATTGTTATCCGGATTGTCAGGTGTCTTAGTTCTTATGGGCGGGCTATCCATTGTATTTGCTTCAATTTATATGCTTTATATGTTTCAAGGATCTATGCAGGAAAAACCTAACTCTGAAGATACTTCCGATATCAATTCAAATGAATTTAAACTTCTGCTCCCTGCCTGCTTTTTGATCGTGTTGATCGGATTATATCCAAAACCTTTCATAGACCGCGTGTCTCCCTCTGTTGAATCGCTATTGCATCTGGAAAAAACTGTTAACCTTGATGCGGGAAAAGGAAGCGATAGTCATTAATTGACCCGTTCGTTGTTAGCTTCATACCTGTCTTAAGTTTTATTCTCTTTAAGGAATCCAATGTATGAAATTTGGAGAAAAAATCGTAGAAGGTATGTTTCTAGAAAGACCTAACCGATATCTTGCGCGCGTTGAGATCGATGGTAAAGAAACATTGGCTCATGTGCCAGACCCTGGGCGTTTGCCCGGATTGTTGCTTGAGAATCGAAAGATTATGCTTGTTCACCAACCTAGTGAAAAACGCAAAACAGACTACACACTTGTCTTAGTAAAACATGGTTCAACCTGGGTATCGGTATTCCCTGCATTCGCAAACTCTCTTGTTTCTAATGCGTTGATAGAGGAAACACTTCCTTTTCTTAATGGTTACTCCAGTTTTAAAAGTGAAGTCAAAGCGGGTAATAGTAGATTTGATTTTCATCTCAATTTTTCCAAAAAGGAGGCTTATGTGGAAGTTAAATCGGTTAGTCTGGTGGAAGACGGGATTGGGAAGTTTCCCGATGCCCCGACAAAACGTGGAATTAAGCATGTTCAGGAGTTGATAGAGTTTTCTGAAAAAGGGTATCGCGCTGCAGTCTTATTTATTTCACAAAGACAGGATACCCAATCCATAACCTGTAACGATACAATTGATCCCGTTTTCGGTAAATGGTTGCGCAAGGCAAAAAATAAAGGAGTAGAGCTTTACGGAATGAATTGCAAAGTAACACCTACTACTATTTCTTTAAACAAAGTGATCGAAGTGATACTTTAATTTAAAAACGAAGAGATTTAATTGCCTAGTATTCTTTCTATTATGATTGCCAAAGAGTTATTTGGTTTAATGTATAAGTGAAAGCAATAGATACGGCTTCAACGATGAAAATATTTTGAAAAGAAAACCAGAAATTAAAAAAGGCAGGAGACCCTCCAAACCATCTTTTAAAAAAAACCTCACATTATGGGACCAGGCCTCACGGTGGTATGACTCGTTAGTGGGTTCGCAGGGTACCGATTTTCACAAGGATATTATTATGCCGGGAGCCTATAATATGTTGAATCCTACAAAAGGTAACAGGATTCTTGATTTGGCTTGTGGACAAGGGGTGTTTTCAAGGTTTTTATATAAAAAAGGAATGCGTGTAGAAGGTCTTGATTCTTCTACAGAGCTAATCAATCATGCAAAGTCGAGATCGAATTCTTCAATACGGTATCTTGTTGGTGATGTGGAAAACTCTGAAAACTTTGTGAAAGATCGATTTGATGGAATGGCCTGTCTTATGGCGGTACAAAATATTAAAAACATAAATGCCTTATTTAAAAATGCTGCAATTGGGTTAAAACCGCAATGCTATTTTGTGTTGGTTATGACACATCCCTGCTTTCGTATTCCAAGACAGACTCATTGGGGCTGGGATGAAGAGAAAAAATTAGAATATAGAAGGGTGGATCATTACTTAAGTGAAACTAATGTTCCTATCCTTACACCTCCTTTTGCAGATAAAAACTCTTTTACCCTTACTTACCATCGTCCTCTTCAAAGTTATATTACAGCATTGTCTGCGGCGGGTTTCGCGTTAGATGGACTAGAAGAATGGATTTCCAATAAGAAGAGTCAACCTGGAAAGAGAGCGAAAGCAGAAAATCGTTCGCGAAAAGAGATCCCTCTTTTTTTAGCTTTGCGAGCAAAATTGATTTAATTCTATTATTTTAGAAAGCCCTAAATGAAAAGTTACACTTATGAACTTCCGGAGCAGGGGAGGTATCTTTCTCTGATAAGAGAAAACTTGTTAAAAATTGGCGAGGAATGGAGGGAGGTTGCGGATTATATGTTGCAGGGTCATGTAGAATACAAACCTTTCCGAATCAATCCGATGAGATCAGGAGCACAGTTTATTTATCAAAGAGCCAGATTGA
>JAKUOQ010000151.1 GCA_022450865.1 Nitrospinales bacterium
CTGCCAACCGTGCTCCAGTGACAGCAAAAAAAGTAGATGATGGTTCTGAGGTCGACAGATCTGTAAACAGCAGTGAAACTACTTCTGCGTTAGTTTTTAAAACCGTTGCAGACCCCTATGCTGGGAAATTAACTCTCTTTAGAACATTTTCTGGCACTATTAAAAGTGACTCCTCCATAAACAACACATCGAAGGGAATCTCAGAACGGTTTGGGCAACTTTATATGTTGCAGGGCAAGACACAGGTTCCTGTTTCGGAGGTTCCAGCAGGAGAAATTGGTACAGTTGCAAAGCTCAAGCAAACAGTTACTGGAGATACTTTCTCAGACTCTAAGGATAAGATTGTTTTCCCGCCTATCCTTTTTCCCGTACCTGTTTTCTCAAGGGCGCTTATCCCTAAGACCCGAGGAGATGAGGAAAAAATTAGTCAAGCCTTGCAAAGACTCACTGAAGAAGACTCTACCCTGAAAGTTGAAAGGAACTCGCAGACCGGGGAATTATTGATATCAGGTCTAGGGCAGGTTCATTTTGATGTTGCTCTTGAAAAATTAAAAGTCAGATTTGGAGTTGAAGTGGACGTTAAAGAGCCACAAATTCCTTACCGTGAAGCCATAAAGAAGACTACTAAGGTTCAGGGAAAATATAAGAAACAAACTGGTGGAAAAGGCCAATTTGGTGATACTTGGATTGAAATTTCTCCATTGAAAAGAGGGGAAGGGTTTATTTTTGAAAATAAGATTGTGGGCGGAGCAATCCCAAAAACTTATATTCCAGCTGTTGAAAAAGGAATCCAGGAAGCAATGGCAGGTGGAATCATTGCGCATTACCCTATGGTCGACGTAAAGATCAGTCTTTATGATGGCTCATACCACAATGTTGATTCTTCAGAAATGGCTTTTAAGATTGCAGGTTCTCTAGGTTTTAAAAAGGGTATACCGGATTGCAAACCCATACTCATTGAGCCAGTTATGAATATGGAAATCGTGGTTCCTAACGATCAGGTGGGAGATGTTATGGGAGATTTGAATGCTAAACGTGGAAAAATTCAAGGAATTGACCCTGCAGAAGAAGTACAAACGATTCGTGCGCTTGTTCCCATGGCAGAGGTTTTGAATTATGCAGCGGATCTAACCTCATTGACAGGTGGAAGAGGGATGTTTGTTATGGAGTTCGACCACTATGAAGATGTTCCTGATCACCTTATGAAAAAAATTGTTGATGCTGCGAATCAGAACTTTGAAGAGAAACATTGATCCTGCACTAATTATAAGTTAATTTTAGATCTTCATTTTGAGGTGATTATATTGAACAAAGCAGACTCGAATGGTACCCTTGTCAAGGCGGATATCGTTGATCTTGTCTATGAAAAAGTAGGGTTTACCCGGCAAGAAGCCGCTCAAGCTGTAGATATTTTGTTTGAAGAAATTAAGAGCCGTCTAGCGCAAGGGGAAAATGTTCGTATTTCAAGGTTTGCCAGTTTTGTTTTAAGAAGAAAAAATGCTCGCAATGCGCGAAATCCAAAGACAGGAGAGTCAATACGAATAAACCCCCGTACTGTTTTGACTTTTAAACCCAGCAAACAACTACTAGCTTCTACAAATCAGGAGAAACATGAAAACGCCTCCGATTCCTGACAAACTATTTTTTAAAATAGGCGAAGTTGCTGAGCTTGCTGGAGTAGAACAACACGTTCTTAGGTATTGGGAGGAAGAAATAGAGTCTCTTAAACCCAAAAAAAATAAATCCGGTCAACGTTTATATCAAAAAAAGGATGTCGAGCGGGTTTTTGAGATCAAGCAATTACTGTATGCAGAAAAGTTTACGGTTGCGGGTGCTAGGAAAAAAATGAAACAAAATAAGAAAAAAGAAACTCAGTTGGATATAGCGTTCGACCGAGAAGGCTTCAAAAAATGGAAAGCAGATATAAAGCAGGATTTAAAATCTATTCTAAATTCTCTTGATAAAAAATAAGCTGAAAAAAGGGCAGGGATAGTGGGTATTTAAACTTCCCTGACTCTTTGGTCGGGGAAGTTTAAATACCAAACAATTTTAGGAAAAAGCTTTTTTAGCAACATCCAACAGAGAATCTATAGTTCTACAGCCTAATAATTCTGCATTTTCCCTGGCCACTTCTTCTCCATTTTCATCAACAGCGATAACCGCACGATTCAGATAGCGGCTTTTTACACCTTCAAGGGTCAGTTTGTTTGCGTTTCCAAATTCTTGACTTATATCTTGAAGTAGGTTTGGCAAGCCTCTTCCTGCATTAGATAAAATATCTGTTCCAACAACGACAATAACTTCATCGGCGCCGGCAGCTTTAAATTTATCAGCATTGTCTTTAACCAGATCAAATTCTTTATTACAGAAACCACCAGCCCCCGGTAGAGTAATAATAAGTCTTTTACCCTTATAGTCATCAATCGATAGTTCTTGTTCTATAGGCGTGGTCGCCGCATTTTCAACGGACCATTCTGGGTTCAATTTAATCATTTTTGTATCACTTCCAGCTAATTTTGCCATTTAAAAATCCTCTTTTTTAGTTTTTATAGAAATTTGTATTAGATGTGTTATTTCATTATTAAATATGGGAGCATTCTACTAAAAAAATTAGCTCACCACCAGCAACTTAAGTATTTGATTTATTATATTTAAACCATCTATAGCTAAAAACTAGCAGATTTGTTAACCTTTTTGGATTATTAATTAAGGTGCTTATTTCCCGAATTAAAAATATTTAATCGCTATTTAACCACAGTTTAATATCGACCGAATAGAGTTGTTCATAACAG
>JAKUOQ010000152.1 GCA_022450865.1 Nitrospinales bacterium
TTATAATAATTTAATCTTTTTTTGGTTCTTCTTTATAGTATTCAAATTCGCAGTTTGAATAAATAAAGGTCATTGTCTTTTGCCCTAAAAGTTTAGTGGTTGTTTGATTCAGAGAATCTGGATTTGACATAATGCGCTTTTGAATGTCCTCTACTTTTTGTTTCGTTTGTTCTGCCAACAATTCATACTCAGCCTCCATATCCTGTTGTGTGATATGAATATTTTCAACCTGAGCAATTGATTCCAAAGCCATATATCCTTTGGTGTTAAAAATGGCTTTCTCTCTCCATTCTTTCTCTGCTTTTTCAGGCTCGAAACCAGAATCTTCAATCTTCATTCCCGATTGCGCTATTTGAAACTTCGTACCTTCAATCATAAATTTCAATTCACGCTCTATAATCGACTCTGGAGGCATCACATCAGATTCTTTGACTAGGATATTAAAAATATCTTCTTTAACTTTAAGCTCCTCTTGCTGATCTTTATGGTTTTGAAGATCTACCTTGATACCACGACGCAGTTCATCAATCGAATCAAAACCTTCTCGTTTTGCAATTTCAATCGTTAACTCAGGAAGACTTAGTTGTTTTATTTCTTTCAGCTTAATCTTAAATGTAGCCCTGTCATCTTCCTGCTCTTCATTGGCTCCAGGTATTGGAAAATTTATTCGACGTGTTTTATTGTTCCAATTAGGCGGAAGAATTACCTTTATTTCAAATTCTTCTCCTGCTTTGTGTCCAATTAACTGCTCTTCAAAACCATCCAGCATTTTCTTTTCACCAATTCGTAGCTCAAAATCATCTGCCTTTTCATTTTCCATTGGTTGATCAGCAAAAAACCCCTGAAAATCTATCTTTAAAATATCCCATTTAGCGGCGGCATAATCTGATGGCATAACCTCCAATGAACCGTGCCGACTTAAAACTTTGCCTAGAGTCTCTTCGATTTCTTCATCTGTGATAACAGCTTCCTTCTTTTTAAATTTCAAGCCTTTATAGTTTTTTATTTTTATCTCAGGTTTAATATCCAAGATCACCGAGAACTTTAATGGTTCATTCTTTTTTATATCCTGCAATCCAGCATGATCAATTTCTGGTTGCCCTGTGGGACGAAGTCCTGTTTTATGCAAAGCCTCTTCATAGTATTCCTGCATTAAATCCTGAAACATCTGCCCAAATGATTGCATGGGAACTTGTTTTTCAAGAACCTTTTGTGGAATTTTTCCTGGCCGAAATCCCGGCATCTTCATTTCCCGATTCAATTGTTTATAAGCATCGTTAACCCGTTTCGATACTTCCTCCTCAGGGATGGTGATATTTAACTTACGTTTCAGTTCTTCTAATTCTTCAACATCGTATTCCATCATTCCGCCTTTAAAAGTTTTCTTCTTTAATTGAGTTCAAGCGCATCAAATTTCTCAAGTATCATTTGATCAACTTCTTTCTTTAATTGCTGTAGAATTTCTTCATAGGAAAAAGAGCCAAGAGTTTCTGTGCCCTTTTTCAAATTAACACGTGTGGGCCCACACCAAAGACCTAGATCTGCATCATCGGTTTCCCCTGGCCCATTGACTCTGCAACCCATTACAGCAATCGTCAACTTATATTTTTCCGCATATTCTGTCATTTTGCGGACATCCTGAGCCAAATCAACAAACTTATCATTTTCGACACGAGAACAACTTGGGCAGGCTATGATATTTAGTCCATCCAGAAAGTTTTCTGGAACAGAGCGGAACCGCCCCTCCGAAATATCCTTCAAAAGTTCACGACCTACATCAATTTCCTGGCCTTTGTCATCGTTCGGCAAAGTTAGAGAAACTCGGATCGTATCTCCAATTCCAGCCGATATCAATTGCTCAAAGGCAATACGAGTCTTGATAATTCCCTCAGGCGGAAGCCCTGCCTCAGTAACACCTAAGTGCAAGGGAACATCAGGTCGCTCTGCAGCAAATCTGCGATTAGCATCAATTACCTTGTCAGAATCAGAGTCCTTCAAGGAGACACAATAATTTTCGAATTTCATCTCATCAAGCATCTGACAATGATCTACTGCACAACGAACCATCGCCTCTGTGGAATCATCTTTATACTTTTCTTTATAATCGGGATCCACCGAACCGCAGTTGACTCCAATTCGGAGGGCACATTCGTTTTCCCTTGCTGCCTCAACAATAAATTGAACTTTTTCACGAATGGATTTATCTTTTTCAAGGTGAAAAAGGTGGCCGGGATTATAACGAATCTTGTCAACCCATGGAGCAACCAAGGGTGCCAACTTATAATTCTCCTGCAAATCTACAGACCAAGTACTATCAGGAAATTTCTCTCGTAATATTTTTAGAGCTTCTACATCTTTTTCGTTATCCACTGCAATGCGAATAATATCGGCATTGGCTTTTTCCAGTACCTCTATCTGTCGAGCAGTTGCAGTCAAATCTTGAGTTTGAGTGGCTGCCATACTTTGAATAGCAATTGGAGAATCCCCTCCAATCACTAATTTTCCAATATGGATCTTTCGTGTCTTTCTTAGCAGCATTATTTAGTGTTCCTGCGGATAGTTAACTAGGAGGGAACCTCCCTCTGCCAGGCGAGCCTGAACAAATTAATGATCAAGATTAACAAATAACGCATATCATAACAAGTTAGAGAGTGGTTTAAATCTAAAACAAACCGGTTGACCCACTTGCCGATAAGAATGTTAATATAT
>JAKUOQ010000153.1 GCA_022450865.1 Nitrospinales bacterium
TCGAATCCCTCCCTCTCCGCCATTAGAAAAGATAACTGCTAGTTACTACTAGAAGCCTGGTTTGCAACCGCAGCAGCAGCTTTTTTTGCAGCTTCAGGATCACCTAAATAATAGTGTTTAGTGGCTTTTAAATTTTCATCAAGCTCATACACCAGGGGAATTCCTGTAGGAATATTTAATTCGACAATTTCTTCATCACTCACCTGATCTAGATGTTTGACCAGAGCACGTAAACTGTTCCCATGCGCGCAAATCAAAACATTTTTACCAGCCTTAATTGAAGGAACAATTTCTTTCAACCAGTAAGGTATGAAACGATCTACTGTATGTTTCAAGGCCTCGGTTTTAGGTAGAAGATTAATTGGAACCTCGGAATACTTCGGATCTTTTGCAGGAAGTCGTTCGTCATCGTCATCTAAGGGGGGAGGAGGGGTTGCATAACTGCGACGCCAGATTTTTACCTGTTCTGCACTATGCTTTTCTGCGGTCTCTGCTTTATCTAAACCTTGTAAAGCGCCGTAATGCCTTTCATTGAGTTGCCAAGTGCGAATGACAGGAATCCACATCAAGTCCATTTTATCAAGAACGATCCACAAAGTTCTAATCGCACGCTTTAAAACAGACGTATAGGCGAGATCAAAAGTAAAACCTTCTTTTAGAAAGAGATCTCCTGCAGTATTGGCTTCATTTCTTCCTTGGTCAGTTAAGTCAACATCGGTCCAACCCGTAAACCGGTTTTCCAAATTCCATTGACTTTGTCCATGCCTTAATAAAACCAATCTATACATAATTTATCCTTTCCCCTATACGATAACTTAAAAATCTGATTAAAAGTGTAATCATTTTACTCATGTTTAAGGAATTAGAAAGAATATTTTCAAAATATAGGTTTTTCTCGCTTTCCTTTACCTCCATACAAAAAAAATAGTAAAATATTAAAAACTAAACAAATGGAGAAATACTTTGTTTCTCGAAATAGAATCTAATCCAAACGTTGAACGAAGTTTTGATATGGTATATAGGGATATCAGTCCTACCCGTGAGTTGTATTGCATCAAATACAATATAAACGGGGAGGAACAACCTGTCCAAATAACCGGTTGGAATGCAGAAACGAACTCCCCTTGCTCTGCTTATGCCTGCAAAGTTGAAGAATCGGGAGATGGGATTGCCTTACTTATTTTTGGGGGGACGGGAGGTGTCCGTATGAAACTACTTGAAGATGAGGGTCAATGGGATACTCAATCCAACCACCAATGGGGGGATACCCATCTAGTTTATCCTACTAATAGTTTTGTAGTTTACAAAGATGAAATTTAGTCGCCAACCACTTTTCTGATGTCTTCTTCACTTAAAGAGTTTCCAGTAGGAACGCAGTGAATAAGGTATTCGCGGTTACCTTTCTGGCCTTGTATTGGGGACTCGGTTAAGTGGCATAAAACCCAACATTGTTCAGATATGAAACTGTTTAAGCCTAACAGGACATTAGCTCTTTTTCGTGGATCCTTAATGATACCTTTATTTTCAACTTCATCTTTTCCAACTTCGAATTGGGGTTTGACTAAAGCAACCAATTCATTTTGCTGCTTTAAAATTTTAAATAGAGGCGGAAGAATTAGTTTTAAAGAAATAAACGAAACATCAACCACCACCAGTTGAGGGTCATCGCACAAATCTTCACGCTTTAAATTTCGGGCATTTATACGATCCATACAAATAACACGAGGATCATTTCTTAATTTCCAATCCAGTTGCCCATACCCAACATCGACTGCATAAACTTTTTTGACACCTTTTTGCAAAAGACAATCGGTGAAACCTCCTGTGGAGGCACCAATATCCAGGGCAATTTTATTGCCAACATCAATTTTAAATTGCTCTAAAGCGTGTTGAAGTTTAATACCGCCACGACTGGCAAAAGGATGATCCTCGCCCAACAAATTAATCTGTACGTTTTGATCGAAAAGTTTACCCGGCTTATCTGCAATTTCATTATTTACTCTTACTTTTCCTGCAAGAATAATAGCCTGAGCTTTTTCTCTTGTCGTTACGAGTTTTTTTTTACCAATAATTGATCGATACGCAATTTATTTTTCTTATTGGTCATTTTCGTCTTCCACTGGAAAAAGTTCCGTTACTAGCTCACCTTTTTGATCTTTTGTCAGTTTTTCAATTTTAGCCTCAGCCTCGTTCAGTTTTTTGGAACAAACACGAGACATTTTTATCCCTTCTTCAAAAATTTCTAGGGATTTATCAATATCCATTTCACCTTTTTCAAGATCATCGACAATTTTTTCGAGCCTTTGAATAGCTTTTTCAAATTTAATTTCACCCATAATCGGCCTCTTTAAAACCAAGTTTATAATGCATAAACCATTTTTAAAATTATAAAACTTACATAAGTTCAGTTTTTAGAATCTTTTTTTAAAGGATTGTACTATTTTATTATTTCCCTATTATTTTTTTTACCGTGCAATCAAGGGATCCCCTTGCAAGTCTTATCTGAATCGAGTCTCCGGGGTTTATCCCTTCTGTATCTTTTAAAGATAAATTATCTTTAGAGCTAATGCTATACCCTCTATCTAAAATGGAAAGCGGATTGAAAGCATTCAAGTTTTTTAAAATCCCCTCAAGACGCTCCTTATGAAGAAGTATTTGGGATTGAATAATTTGGAACATTCTTTTTTCCAGCATTCCTACG
>JAKUOQ010000154.1 GCA_022450865.1 Nitrospinales bacterium
GGGCAACCAAATGGACTGGGAATAATGACTTACCCTGATGGCAGAAAATATTTGGGGCAATGGAAGGACGGGAAAAAACATGGTAATGGAACTTTCACTTACCCTAATGGAGTTAAGTTTGTTGGGGAATGGAAAGATAGTAAAATGTGGAACGTAATAAAATATAACGCAGAAGGAAAGTTTGTGGGTGAGATTCTGGATGGTAAAGTTTGGAACGGAATCGTGTACGACAATAACGGAAACTTCTTAGGTAGGTGGTTTAATGGGAAGTTACAGAAGTGAACAGCCATATATCAACCCCATCATCCCCTCTAAGTAACTCCCACTAATTCTTCACAGTCAGCCCTCCCTCCGGTTAAAATCCACAGTTTCCTGTAAAATACTCCTCATGAGCCACGTCTGTTTTGGACAAAGTAAAATTACGTATGTAAATTTGCTTAAAAAATTACAAAAAAAGCATTGATTATTAACTTTTTTTGACGTAATTTCCATATGACGAATTAGATTTTCTGCTAAATTATTAATTTGGAATCGAGAGAAAATGCGGCAACCTTTTAGCTTTATTTTGATTACTAAACACTATTGTGGAGATTGAACATGCTTAAATATTCACTTCAATTACTGATTCCCCTTACTGTTATCCTAGTAGTTGGTTGTACGGGAGTACCAACTCCAAAAATTATTTTGGACGATGTGGATGAGATACGACCGCTTACGGATGAAGAAATTAAAGAAAATGAAGATCTCATTGCCGAATTTAAATTAAAAGAAGAAATGCTGATAAAAAGGGCTGCCGATAATATCGCTGAAAAGAAGGAACTGGTTAAAGAAAAAGAGAAGGTTGAAGAGGCAAAAGAACAAATGGCAAAATTAACCGAGAAAGTTCTTGAAAAGCGGCGCAAGAAGCTTATTAAGGAAGAAGTAGCAGAAATTGCTGAAGAAATTAAGGAAACTTCTTCAGAAAAAGAAATTGTTGAAATTCTAGAAAAAGTCGCTGAAGGTGAAATAACTGAAGCAGAAGCTAAAGCTTTGATCAAAGAAAAAACCAAACTTTCAGACAAAGGAGTTGAAAAGTTGATAGCAAAAACTAAGGCTATCCAAAAAGAGACCGAAGCGTTAGCAAAGCAATTGGAAGGTGCATCCCCTGAAGAAGTCGCTGAAATACTAAAAGAAGCCGGAGGCGTATCAAAATCGGACATTTTGAAACTTGTAGAAACGAAAAAACAAGTGGATACCATGGAAATTGCGTTTCTTGAAAAAACTATGTCTCAACTATACGCGCGTCTGGTTCGTGATAGGGAACTTGGGGTTGAGGAGGCTTTTTGTTTGGACATTGACGGAATTTTGGACCATCTGTTAGTAGCTCCTGTTTATTTTGATACTAATAAACACTCTATTGAAGACTATATAGATCACATAGAGAAATCATTTAGATTGCTTGAACCTGTTTTAGAGCAATACACAGATGTTATTGTACAATTGGAAGGTAATGCAGATGAACGCGGAACACTGGAATACAACAAAGCACTTAGTGATAGACGATGGGGAACTCCTGAGAAAGTTTTATTAGCACTTTATTTTGACGAGGACAGAACACAGGGTGTAGGGCGTAGTGAGCAATGCCCATTGCCTCGTATTCCTGGAACTTCTGCAAAAGAATGGTGGGAAAAAAATAGGAGGACTGACTATATTTTTAAATTTAAATCCTAATAACTTATGGGATTTGACGATTTCGTAAACGCTATCCTTCATGGAGGGACACTAACACTTTCGATCTTTATAATGCTTCTCGCCCTTTCAGTGGTTACCTGGGGAGTCATTATTGGTAAAGTTATTCAATTAAGGAGGGAAGACCGAAACAGCGGTAAATTTGTAACGATTTTTAACCAAGAGAAATCTCTAAGAAAGTTCTTAGCTGCAAATCGCAAAAGAGGAGATGTAGATTATGATTTAGGGATTGTGTTTGAAGAAGTTATGCATGAATCAGATAAGTTTATTTCTGAGTTCCCTGAAGCAACGTGGAGATTCTCTGCTGATAAGGGTCTTCCCGAACATCTGGATGAGATGCTGGAGAGAACTCAGGACAGGGTTAACTTACAAATGCGGGAAAGGCGCGAAAAGAGCCTTTCATATTTGGCAACTATTTCGAATATTGCTCCATTCCTTGGAGTTTTAGGAACGGTGATAGGCATTATTAACGCTTTTACCGCAATCGGCAAGATGGGATCCGCCGAACTTGCTGTCGTTGCTCCTGCAATTTCGGAAGCTTTGATTGCTACAGCATTAGGAATTGCTGTTGCTATTCCATCTTCTATTGGATACAACTTGTTTCAATATCAAGTAGAAGTACTAGCACAGAAATTTGATCGATTTTGTGCA
>JAKUOQ010000155.1 GCA_022450865.1 Nitrospinales bacterium
TCTATTTTGGTCTTTGTTTTAGACTTTTATAAATCCTTAGGTGGTTCAGAGAATAATAGGGTTGAAATTTGAATAGGGGGTTATTTTGCCTGCCAAATTTTTGTGAGTCAACCCCCCTCGAGCTAGAGGTATCATATGAGCAAAAATTTGGTAAAGATTTTTAGGGGTTATGAAAACTAAGGTAAATCGACACAGATTTGAATTTAACTCGTGAGAAAGGGGTTGACAAACGGTGAATAAATTACTAGAGTAAGTAAGCTCCGAAAGCTCCCAAACATAATCCCATAAAAATCCAATCACATATCGGTTTATTTTTTCAACGCTTTCGCCGTTAATTATTTTAAGGAAACAACTCCAATTAATCAAAAGCTACCAGAATTAAAAGCCACCATATAGAAAACAGAATCATTCCTACTCTCACCTCAAAGATGCCACAAACCATGAACCAAATGAACATTGAAGAACTCAAGTCTAAAACTATATCTGAGCTCACTAATATCGCCAAGACTTTAAAAATTCAAGGACATAGCGGTCTAAGAAAACAGGATCTGATCTTTAGAATTTTGGAGGCTAAAACCGAAAAAGATGGTTTGATGTTTGGCCAAGGCGTCTTGGAAATTCTCCCGGATGGGTTCGGTTTCCTCAGGGCACCGACTTACAATTATCTACCTGGTCCGGATGATATTTATGTGTCCCCTTCTCAAATACGGAAATTTGATATGCGCACGGGTGATACCATTTCCGGTCAGATTCGACCTCCAAAAGACAGCGAGCGTTATTTTGCATTACTGAAAGTAGAGGCTATTAACTTTGAGAATCCGGACAAAACTAAGGATAAAATTTTATTCGATAATCTAACGCCTCTTTATCCTGAAGAACGGATTCGTTTAGAAACACCAGGGGGAAAAGATTATAGCGCGCGTGTAATGGACTTAATGACACCCATTGGAAAGGGGCAACGAGGGTTGATTGTGGCACCACCGCGTACTGGAAAAACCATGTTATTGCAGTCTGTTGCTAATAGCATCAGCACCAATTACCCAGAAATCGCATTGATTGTACTTCTCATTGATGAAAGACCAGAAGAGGTCACCGATATGGAACGCTCGGTTCGTGGAGAAGTCATCAGTTCGACCTTTGATGAACCTGCTCAAAGGCATGTTCAGGTGGCAGAAATGGTTATTGAAAAGGCAAAAAGGCTAGTTGAACACAAGCGAGATGTTGTCATACTGCTAGACAGTATTACCCGGTTGGCTCGAGCTTATAACGCAATTGTTCCGCCTAGCGGAAAAGTGCTATCAGGCGGTGTCGACTCTAATGCTCTGCAACGACCAAAACGATTTTTTGGTGCCGCGAGGAACTTGGAAGAAGGTGGCAGCCTAACGATTATTGCCACCGCATTGGTAGACACGGGTAGCCGTATGGATGATGTCATTTTTGAAGAATTTAAGGGTACGGGTAATATGGAAATCGTTCTCGACCGGAAATTAGCTGATAAGAGGACATTTCCCTCTATCGATATTAACCGTTCTGGCACCCGTAAAGAAGAGCTTCTTCTCCCAGAACAAGACCTACAGCGTGTTTGGTTATTAAGAAAAGTTTTGCTGCCCATGGGCATCCATGATACGATGGACCTTCTCCTGCAAAAGATTAAAGAATCAAAAACAAACGCCGAATTTTTGGCGACCATGAACTCTTGACGGTGAAAAAATGAAACAAGGCATTCATCCAGAATATTTCGAAACAAAGGTCCGCTGTGCGTGTGGAGCTGAAGTAGAAACACGAACCACCTTAAAAGATTTGCATGTGGAAATTTGTTCTCAATGCCATCCTTTTTTCACGGGAAAGCAAAAGCTTTTGGATACGGCGGGCCGGATTGAAAAATTCAAGCGCAAATACGCCAAGACACAACCTCAGGAACCCGCAAGCCCTCAATAAATTTTTATTCTTTTTTCTCACCTTGGTTTTTCCCCTTTGATGTGGGCTTTCTATTAAGGCGTCCTCCATGTACGATAAGTTGAAAGCAGTTGAAAAGCGTTACAATGACCTTAATGAATTGCTCAGTGATCCCAAAATTATTGCCCAGCAATCCGAATTCCAGAAATACGCGAAAGAGCAATCCGAATTAACGCCGATTGTTAATAAGTTTCAGGATTTACAAAAGTTTGTCAAAGAATTAGAAGAGAGTAAGAAAATTCTTGAGGAAGAACAAGACCCTGAAATGTTGGAGATGGTGGAAGAAGATTTGGGTAAGGTTGAAATTCAAAAACAAAAGGCTGAAGAAGATTTAAAAGTTCTTTTACTTCCCAAAGACCCACGTGATGATCATAATGTAATCGTAGAAATTCGCGCTGGTACAGGAGGAGAAGAGGCCGCTCTATTTTCGAACGATCTTTTCAGAATGTATTCACGTTATTCAGAAGAAAAAAAATGGCAGGTAGAAATTTTAACTTCCAATCTCACCGGCAAGGGTGGTTTCAAAGAAGTGATATTCAGTATTGCTGGAAGAGGAGTATACAGCAGGTTGAAATATGAAGGAGGAACCCATCGCGCTCAACGTGTTCCCAACACAGAAAGCCAGGGTCGCATTCATACCTCTGCAGTTACTGTAGCAGTCCTCCCTGAAGTCGA
>JAKUOQ010000156.1 GCA_022450865.1 Nitrospinales bacterium
ATCGTTCCTTCCCTGGATACTCCCACCTGCGATAAACAAACTCATATACTTAGCGAAGAAAATAAAGGGCTCGATAAGACCGCTAACCTTATTACGATAAGTCGTGACCTGCCCTTCGCTCAAAAACGGTTCGCCAAGGAAGCTAGGATAAACAACATTCAGTTCCTTTCGGATTACCGTGATGCCGAGTTTGGGAAATTGTCTGGGTTATTGATCGAAGAAAATCGTCTATTGGCCCGAGCCGTATTTGTTCTCGACCAAAATGGAATCATTCGCTATCTGGAAATTGTTGCTGAGCTCGCAAACCTCCCAGATATGGAGAAGGCAATGGAATTCGCCCGTTCGCTTTAATTTTTAAACTCCGGATTATGGGTGCGATGTATTTTGAGTGACCTCTTCCACTAATTAAAGATTTTGACCAACTCGCTGAAAATAGTCTTTTCTTTTTTCAGCTTATTTTCATTACCAAGGACGCAGACTTTGCCTTGATCTCTTATCTTTTGAAATAGCTCTGAATATTTTTTAAGATCCTCCAACTGCGTTGCTAATAATTCACGGCGAAACTGCAATTTCATCTCATGCGTTCGCCCTGTGAGGTAATCGATCATTGAAGCAGATCCCTTTCTATCGGGTGTCAAAGGCGGATCCAGTTTTCCAACACAACCAATTATTATCTTCTTTAACTCTTCAGGATAAATATCCAGTTGAGCCAGGAAATCTGAAATTTCATCATATACACCCAATGTTTCAGACAGGTTTGGGTCTCGATAAGAGACAAGACCATAATCTCCAGTTAAAAAATCGAAGGAATTGCTGCTTCCATATGCCCCGCCATGCACTCTTACCTTATCCCACAAAAAACCGGTGCGAAGAAGCCCTTTCAATGCTTCGAACTGGCCTGAATATTTGAAACCCATTTCGTATAAATTTGCGCCCTTACCAACATACTGAACATTACTAGCTGTTAAAAACCCTTCATTTGATGGTACTGTCTGAAAATTCCATTCCTCTACTTCAAACTCAGAATTTGAAAGAAGATCATAAAGGCCGTTAATGCGTTTTTCAATTTTCACATAATCCTTTTCACCACATGTAATATTGAAAAAGATGTTTTGTTTCGTAAATACTCGTTCAGCCACTTTACGGAATTGATCAGCTACTTCCTCGGGATCTTTTTCTACCTGATCCAGCAGGTTTTCTAAAAACCGGAAATAAGTTATCCCGTCTGTTAATTCATCAAACTTCCCTAGTCGCGAATGGTAAGATTGCAATCTTGCCAGAACATAATGGTTACCACTAGGAACAATTGAATCCTCCATATCAGCTTTCGCGCTACGAATAATCTCTACCAATCGTTTGTGGTTACTAAAACTATACTCCGTAAAAAATTCATCATAGAGGTCAAACAAGTCATCATTTTTCTCAATAAGGGCCTTACCATTAAAAAATATGTAAGAAAGAATGGATTGACGATCTTGAACCGTTGCTGATGAAAAATGAGAGCTCCGAATTCCGCCAGTGTGAATACCTATCCTTTTTGAAATTTCAGTATAAGTATTTTGCTCTGTGCCCATCCCTAAAATAAGTGAACCCATCAGAGGAATATACTGAAGCATTTCTTGCGGAACCGTATTTATATTAAAACCAATCTGAGTATAAGCGATATGATTGGTAAACAAATCGTGAAACAGAATGGTCTTCCCATTTGAGCCTTTAATCTCGAGAGGATATTCTTCAATACTATCAGGAACATCTTTAATTTCTAAAGAGGGAAGAGCAGCGAGCGCTTCTGGACTGTCTGCCTTCAACTGATTTTTCTGAAGCCTACCTGTTTCTTCAATCAGGGATTTAATTTCTTCTGCACTTAAACTATTTTTAATTTCTTTTAGTTTTTTTCTTTCACGAGCTTCTTGTTTTTTTCCAAGTCCTGGTTTCGGTGTGGCTATGAGAATACTCTTATGAGAATTTTTTATTAGGTAACGGTCTATCAACCCTTCAAAATACCCTTGCACGGATTTCTTCTTGATCTTTCGCATCACCTTTTCAAACTTTAAATGCGAAAACGGATCCTTTCCGTATAACCAAGAACCGAGAGCCTGAATATTGTAGACAATCCCTTTTGCAAAACCTCCAAAGTTTGCTTCACGCAAGCGGAAATCTACGGAATTGACAGCAGACCTAATCATATCTTCCTCAATCCCATTTTTAACTAAGCTTTTTAATGTGGTGTCTATGATTTCCAGAATTTTTTCTTCATACTTTGCTTCGGTCCCCTTCAATCCAACTGCAAACAAAGTATCGGCACGGTTATCATCAAACCCACCACCAATAATCTCACTACCCAGTTGTGAGTCAATCAAGGCTTTTCGTAGCGGAGAAGCAGAAGTTCCAAGTAGAAGATGGCTTAAAATACTGAAACTCAAACAATGTTCATAATTAACCGCCTTGTCTAGCTTAATCCCCAATAAGACATAGGTTTTTTTATCTACTGATTCATGACTGGATACTGGATAGTTGAAGGATTTTCTTTTAGGTTTCCTGAAGGACCTTTGATGTTTAATGGAAGTATCCACTTCAATACGATCAAAATTTTTTAAATATTTTTCATATAAAA
>JAKUOQ010000157.1 GCA_022450865.1 Nitrospinales bacterium
ATGTGAAATTGTATGCCAGAAAATTATTTCTACCAAATTAGGGAAAAAGTTTATGGTTGGGAAGTTGGTGGAAAATGCTTGGGATGAGAAAAGGGGGAAAAAATTAAAGGATTTCCTGAATTTAATGAATAGCCCGTTCAAGCTTCCTCATGAGTATATGCGTAGAGCTATAGAATTAGCTAAAAGAGGAAATACCGCTCCGAACCCTATGGTGGGAGCAGTGCTTGTTAAAAAAGATAAAATCATTGCCGAGGGATTTCACTCATATGCGGGTGGCCCGCATGCAGAAGTGGTGGCCTTAAGAAAAGCGGGTAAGAAAGCTAAAGGCGCAGACCTTTATGTTAATTTAGAGCCTTGCTGCCACCAGGGTCGAACCCCTCCTTGTACAGATGCCATTATTAAATCAGGTGTGAGCAAGGTTTATATAGGGATGAAAGACCCGAATAAACTGGTTAATGGTAAAGGAATTCGAAGATTAAAAGCTGCCGGCATAAAAGTTTTAGTAGGATTAGAAAAAGAAGATTGTGAAAAACTAAATGAGGGGTTTGTTAAGGTTATGAAAACAGGACTTCCTTTCGTTACCATGAAAACCGCTATTTCACTTGACGGAAAAATCGCTACCAGAATGGGGAATTCTCAATGGATCTCAGGAACTGAGTCCCGTAACTTTGTGCATGAATTGAGAAATCAAAACTCTGCTATTCTCATAGGTACGAATACTATTTTGAAGGATAATCCGCAATTAACTTGCCGTTTGAAAAAAAAGGGAGGTCGACATCCTACGCGAATTATTTTAGACCGGGAAAATAAAATCCCACTTAAAGCTAAAGTTTTTTCAAACAGCAAAAAGCAACGAGTAATTTATGTTGCTGGATCAAAAATTTCATTGAAAAGAAAAAAAACTCTAGTTGAAAAAAATATAGAAATTATAAATGGAAAAACTAATAAGTCAGGATTTGATTTAAAGCATCTAATGAAACATCTGGTGAAAAAAGATCTTACCTCCGTATTGATTGAAGGAGGAGGGGAGATCAATAATAGTGCTCTTAAAGCAGGTATCGTTGATAAAATTTATATCTTTATCAGTCCTATACTGATTGGGGGTAAACAGGCTCCCGGACTAATAGGAGGATTGGGCGTTTCTAAAATTGTGAAGGCATTAAGTTTAAAGAATATGAAGGTAACCGAAATGGGAGAAGACTTGATGGTGGAGGCCGAACCATGTTCAGCGGAATAATTGAATCGTTAGGAACCATACGTGAATTTGTTCATGGTCAGGAAAGCGCGGCTATGGTTATCGAAACAAAAACTAAATTTTCGAGTCTGGATAAGGGAGAGAGTATTGCGGTAAACGGTGTTTGTCTCACCGTTGTCAATTTCAATGAGTCCATGTTGCGAATGGATCTGGGGACGGAGACATTAAGCAAAACCAGTTTCAACAATTCTAAAGTAGGAGACCAGGTAAACTTAGAAAGATCGTTAACACCTTCTTCAAAAATCAGCGGTCATTTTGTTAGTGGTCATGTTGATCAGGTAGGAGAGGTTTTAAGTATTGAAGAAAAACCGGGTGAAGTTTTATTGCAGTTCTCACATTCGCCTTCTCTGAGTCCTTTCATAATGGAAAAAGGTTCGATTGCTTTAGATGGTATTAGTCTCACTGTTTTCAATTGTAAAGACAATCGATTTAATGTGTCGATAATTCCATTTACCTGGGAGCATACCAACCTAAGTACTAGAAAAATAGGCGATTTAATAAATATCGAATGTGATATGATTGGTAAATACGTATACAAAGCATGTCAAACTCTGATGAAGCCGGAATCGACCGGACCTGTGTTGGATTTATTACAACAGCAGGAGAAAGAATAAATGGGAAAAGAATTTAGCACTATACCAGAAGCCATTGAAGATGTGCG
The DNA here is from genome assembly GCA_022450865.1 of Nitrospinales bacterium. Classification (GTDB taxonomy): domain Bacteria; phylum Nitrospinota; class Nitrospinia; order Nitrospinales; family VA-1; genus UBA8687. The sequence goes on from JAKUOQ010000157.1 coordinate 1,917, forward strand.
GCAAGGAAAAATGATTGTCATTGTTGATGACGAAGATCGTGAAAACGAAGGCGATTTGATGATTGCAGCGGAAAAGGCGACCCCCGAACTTATCAACTTTATGGCTCGATTTGGACGAGGATTGATTTGTTTGACATTGACCGAAGAGAGAACCAAAGAATTGGGTCTCTCTATGATGGTCGAAGATAATCAATCGGCTTTTGAAACCCCATTCACGGTTTCGATTGATGCGCGTCAAGGAGTTAGTACAGGTATATCAGCTGCAGACCGGGCTCATACCATCAAAGTAGCCATTGACTCCTTAACCGTCAAGGAAGATCTAGTAAAACCGGGCCACATTTTTCCTTTAAGAGCAAAGGACGGAGGAGTATTAGTAAGGATGGGACAAACCGAAGCTTCTGTTGATATTGCCCGAATTGCAGGATTAGACCCTTATGGAGTGATCTGTGAAATTATGAATGAAGATGGGACGATGGCGCGAGTTCCACAGTTGACAGAGTTTGTCGAAGAACACGATCTCAAGATGATCACGGTCAAGGATCTGGCAGAGTATCGCCTCATGAAGGAAGCATTGGTAGAAGAAGTTACTTCCACCATTTTGCCAACGCATTCTGGAGACTTCCAATCTGTAGCTTTTAAAAATTTGTTAGACGATCAAATCCATATAGCTTTA
>JAKUOQ010000158.1 GCA_022450865.1 Nitrospinales bacterium
CGCAGTCAAATCTTGAGAAACGTCAAACGTTTTTTCAGCGCCTCGATGCACCCCGCCAATGCCGCCTGTGGAGAAAACAGAAATCCCAGACTGGTGGGCGATGTGCATGGTAGCAGAGACGGTGGTTCCTCCGCTCCATTTTTTTGAAATGGCGACGCCCAATTCCCGCCTAGAAACTTTTTTAGTGAATGCATCTTTTGCTATGAATTCGATCTGCGCTTTTTCCAACCCCACACAACACTCACCCTTAACAACAGCGATTATAGCCGGAACCACCCCTTGCTGTCTGCAAATAGACTCAGCTTCTAAGGCAAACTCAACATTATCCGGATGGGGCATGCCGTGTGTTATAATTGTCGATTCCAACGCCAAAACCGGCACCCCAGCCACTAGAGAAGACTCAACTTCTGCTGAAAAACGGATTTTCATTTACAATTCAAAATATTCATTGGGTTAATTTCAACGCTGTTTTACTAAAAGACCATGAAAAGAATTGACCCTAAAAAGTACAACCTAACGCCCAGAGCCACCCTATTTAAAACAATGGATGATGTTTATATAATCATCGACAGAAAAAGCAGGATTATCATGAAAGACGGTTACAGAATATCAGAACAAGCGAAATCAATTTTGTCTGTAGAACCGGATATCCGCATTAAGGTTGCCACCTCTGCGCCCGTGTGCAAGAAAACAAAAGAGCACCTTAGGCGGGTTGATATTGAGGTCATAGATCTAAACTCATTAAAAATGTCTTCATAGTGCTTAAATACATACCACCACAAGACAAAGCCATTTCAAAGGAGGTCTTTACCCTAGCGTTCCCGGTGATTCTGTCCAATTTGAGTCGCGTTCTTATGGGTGTGGTAGATGTTGCCATGGTGGGTCGACTTGGAGCTGAAGCCCTAGCGGCCACCGGCATGGGTGCCATGCTTTTTTGGGGCGCCCTGAGCCTGGTTCTTGGTATCCGGACAGGGGTTCAAACCGTTGCGGCCAGGCGCTTAGGACAGAAAAAACACGATCAATGCGGCTCAGCTTTCCATAACGGGCTTATAATGGCGACAGTTTATGGTCTTCCAGTGTCCATCGCCGGATGGTTGTTAGCGAAGGATTTTATTCCTTTTTTTATAGATGATCCCATCGCTACACCCTTGACCGTGGATTACGCATCTGTAATTTTCCTCAGCCTCCTTTTCTCAGCCTATAGTTTTGTTTTTCAAGGGTTTTACACAGGAGTAGAAAAAACAAAAATCCACATGACGGTCACCATTACCAGCAATATAATCAATGTATATTTAAACGCTGGGCTCATTTATGGATCTGAAGGTGTAAAATTATTTTTTTATGAAACCATTCCATCTCTTTCATTTTTCTCTCACCTTTGGCAATGGACATCTTTTCCGGCAATGGGGGTTAAGGGCGCTGCCGTTGCAACTCTTGTTGCATCATTGTGGATGTCGGTCCATTATAGTATATATCTTTTTTCGAAACAGATTAAAATAAAGTTTGCTGTGTTTTCGTTATCAATAGATCGAGAAATGATGATTCGTCAACTCAAACTGGCAACACCTCAAGGGCTCCAGGAAATGTTCATTGCTGTTGGGTGGTCCATGTTTTATAAAATAGTTGGCATAATAGGGCTTATTGAATTGGCCACCACAGAGCTTTTGTTCACCATTATGCACGCTTCATTTATGCCGGCACTGGGGGTAGGGCAGGCCTGCTCAACTTTAGTGAGCAAGTATATGGGTGAAAAAAAAGTAGATAAGTCAGAAGCGAGCATTAAAGAGTCAATTCGCTTAGCGGAATATATTATGGGCGTTATGGGGTTGAGCTTTATCCTGTTTCCAAAATATTATTTGTTTATTTTTACGGACGATCCAGAAATTATTCGGCTGGGAATTTTCGGCTTGCGGATGATAGGAGCCGTTCAGTTTTTAGATGCTATTGGTTTTGTTCTTTGGTTTGCCTTGTCCGGCGCAGGAAACACGCTATTTCCTGCCGTTGTAGAGTCCTGCCTAACCTGGGGGATCATTGTTTTAGGGAGCTATATATTTGGGGTCGTCCTAGGGTTGGGCTTTAATGTGCTTTGGCTGCTGTTTCCTGTATATATGGGCCTATTTGCAGGAATAATGGTTTGGAAGGTAAGAAAAGGAGATTGGAAAAAAATTCAATTATGATGTTCACTAAGAAACGAAATCTTCCTTATTATAAGATTAACCCAAAGGCATTAATTTACACACCGTGTCAAACCTAAAGAGAGAAGACGTTGACCCGCAAGGGACCCAAGAATGGATAGAGTCCCTTGAAGATGAAATTGAAGAATATGGCTTTGATCGCACGAGACATCTATTAGAAAAACTAATAGACTATGCCTCTACTCGCGGAGCCCGCCTATCCTTTAATACAAACACGCCTTTTGTAAACACTATCACTACAGACCAAGAGCCTGAATTCCCAGGAAACCGGGAAACCGAAAGAAAAATAAAATCCCTTGTTAGATGGAACGCAATGGCAATGGTGGTAAGCGCAAATAAAAAATCACCAGGCATTGGCGGACATATATCAACCTATGCGTCTGCAGC
>JAKUOQ010000159.1 GCA_022450865.1 Nitrospinales bacterium
TAGCAACCCCTTGGGAGAATGGTAGATTCGGGCTCACCATTCGGGACGTCACTACAAGTTGGCAAGTTTGGGATAGTGGTACCGTAGAGCGATTCAAGCCCACCGTTATTACAGGGATATCTCATACCTATCGCTTATCTCAAATACCTTTATCCTTTACGCGTATGGGTAACATAGAACTGGATGCTTCAGGACAAACTTTAGATGATGATTTTAAGGTTGGGAAATACGGGGGAACAACCAGAGCCGGTTTGAATATTGTTTATGATTATAAAATTTCTATTCGACTCGGTAAAAATACTGTTGGGTCAATAACAGCAGGAATTGGTCTTAGTTGGGAGAATTTATCTTTGGATTATGCTTTTATAAATGAGCCATCCGGTTCGGATCTAGGAGCTACCCATTTGGTATCACTGGCATTGAATTCTGACTGGATCCGCGGATATATCGAAAAGTTATAATTTCTTGTGGCATCTTTACATGCCAAGTTTTCGGACGATCCAGTCTGGAGCATATTTCATAATGGGTACCATAAAAACTTTCCATTGCCAAGGAAAAATGAAGACTTTTTTCTTTTTGTTCACTGCCTGAATGATCTTGTCTGCGGCTAAATCTGTATCCATGAGAAAAGGCATTGGGAAATCATTGTTAGCGGTCATTTCACTTTTGATAAAACCGGGACAAACAGCTGTGACTGATATACCATATTTATGAAGGGCGATACCCCATCCCTGGCTGATATTTCGTACAGCTGCTTTTGAACCACTGTAAGCGGAATGGTGGGCCAATCCACGGAAACTGGCCACAGAACTTATGACAGCGATTTTTCCACTTTTCTGTTCTTTAAAATGAGGTATAAATGGCATTACGACATTTGTGACACCTAAAATATTTACGCTCAAGATTTGATTCATTGCATTTGAACGTCCAGAACTAAGTTTATCTGGGTTGCCTATTCCTGCATTGGCAAAGACACTGTCCACTCTGCCAGGAAGTTCGATAAAATCTTGGATTGCCTTTTGACATGCATCTCCATCCAATACATCAAGGGGATATACTTTTGCATCACTACCATACTCGAAACATTTGCTGGCAACATTCTTTAATCTGTCCTCGCGACGGGATGCCAATCCTACAAAATAACCTTGTTTGGCGTAGGCATAAGCGAGATATTCACCGATCCCGCTGCTAGCGCCAGTAATAAAAACTTTTTTCATATCATTAATCATAATAACTAACTATTAAAATTATATTATAAAATCTTATAGGACTAATAGATACTATCATGGAAAAATTTAATTTAAGGTAAGGTCCTCAATATTTATTAATATAATTTGTCTGATTTGTAAGAAGTGTTTATTTATAGAACTAATTGTGATACGTTAAAGATAAACTGTAAACTCACAGACTTTTTTTGAATAGAAAACAGATGATTCAGAGTATGACAGGATTTGGCCGTGGAACGGCTGGAAAAGGTAGCAGCAAAGTAATTGCTCTCATCAAGGCAGTGAATGGCCGATTCTTAGATATTAAAATCCGGGGTATTGATATAAATCCTGCTGATGAAAAAAGTATTCGAGACATAATTTCAGAAAAGCTTACCCGCGGTACGATTCATGTTAATTTGGAGTTTGAGGGAAATGGTAAAACACAATCCTTATCTTTCAATAAAGATCGCTTTGAAGCGATAGAAGGAATTCTGCTAAAGGTTCAAAAAGAATATGGCCGTCACCTAGATTTAGGCGATATAGTCAATGCCAATGACCTTTTTACCTATTCAGATACTGAATCTATTGACTCAAACCAGTTAGGTAAAGCAGTGGATAAAGCTTGCAATGAAGTAATCCAAATGAGAAGAACTGAAGGGGGAAAGCTCAAAAGTGATTTCGAAAGTCGATTATCTAAACTCGAGGGTATCTTAAGTCAGCTTGAAAAGGAGTTACCGGAAGAATTCAATAAGCGTGAAAAACGGTTCCGTGCTCGAATATCTGAATTATTAAATGGGACTCCGGTAGATGAAAATCGTTTAGCGCAAGAAATTGCTATAATAGGAGAAAAAGCTGATGTGACCGAAGAAACAGTCCGTTTAAAAAGCCATTTTCAGCAATTTAATTCTCTTTTAACTATTGATGCACCTACTGGGCGTCGATTGAATTTTCTAATCCAGGAAATGGGGAGAGAAATTAATACGATTGGGTCAAAAAGTTATTCTGAAAAGGTTGTAAGCCATGTGATAACTTTGAAGGATGAGGCAGAAAAATTGCGTGAACAAATTCAGAATATTTTATAAATAATGAAAAATTTAATTATCATATCCGCACCTTCCGGATCCGGAAAAACGACTCTATGCCGTGCACTTCAAAAACGAGATGGATCTATCCGTTTTTCTGTTTCATGTACCACCCGAGAAAAACGCAAAGGTGAAATTGATGGTGTTGATTATACTTTCTTGACTGATCAAGAGTTTAAAAAGCGAATTGATAACGGTGAATTTTCTGAGTGGGAACAAATCCACGGGAATTATTATTACGGTACCTTAAAAGCAATTTTAGAGGAGGCCATACTACAGCAGG
>JAKUOQ010000016.1 GCA_022450865.1 Nitrospinales bacterium
CGGCAACTGAAACATTGAAATCATTTTTTAGCCGGTCTTTGATGGCTCTCACAACGCGTCTTTTTCCTTTTAAAGAGTTGTTGCCATGTAAATAAAACTTTATGGAACAGCAGCCAATGACCATCTATCTTTTGTAATTTTATGAAAGTCAGGAGGTTATTTCTTCCATGATAAAAGGTTCAATAATATCCCCCAATTTTATATCCTGAAACTTGTCTATTGAGATCCCGCATTCATAACCTGCGGCTACTTCTTTCACATCATCCTTGAATCTTCGGATTGACGCTATTTTACCTTGGTAAATGACCACACTGTCGCGAATAAGTCTGGCCTCTAAATTCCGCTCGGCTTTTCCGGATAATACATGAGACCCCGCAATCGTGCCCACTTTCGGGATGGTAAACACTTCTCGAACCTCGACTCGACCTACGATTTTTTCTTTGAATTTTGGTGCGAGCATTCCTTCCATAGCCGCCTTCATATCATTGATGGCATCGTATATGATGCTATACATACGAATGTCGACCTGTTCTCTTAAAGCAAGTTTGCTTGCTTGATCTGTGGGGCGGACATTGAACCCAATGATGATGGCGTTCGATGCTGTTGCAAGCAACACGTCTGATTCGGTAATGCCGCCAACGGCATCGTGGATACATTTTATTCGTACTTCATCACCGCCTAGTTTGCTAAAGGCCTCCCGAACCGCATGTATGGAGCCTTGAACATCTGCTTTAACAATCAAGTCCAATTCTTTTATCTGTCCTTCAACGATTTGTTGATGTAAGTCATCCATGGTGATTCGGGTTGACTTAGCTAACTGAGCTTCTCTTTTTTGTTGTAATCTCATGTTGCTCAGCTGTCTCGCTCGCCTTTCATCTTGAACTACCATGAAATGGTCACCTGGCTGCGGAACGTCAGGCAGACCAACAATTTCAACAGGTGTGGAAGGAGCCGCTATTTTTATTTTCTTCCCTGAGTCTCCAATTAATGCTCGAACTTTTCCAAAATGGCACCCAACGATAAAAGGTTCACCCACTTGCAGGGTGCCGCTTTCAACAATCAGTGTTGCAACAGGACCTCGACCCTTGTCTAACTTGGATTCAATGATAACTCCTTTTGCTCTTAATTTTGGGTTTGCTTTCAACTCCATAATTTCAGCTTGAAGGATGAGGTTTTCTAAAAGGTTATCGATTCCAGTTCCTTTTAAGGCGGAGACTTCGATATAAATTGTTTGTCCACCCCAGTCTTCTGGTAGAAGGCCCTGATCAGCCAATTGCTTTTTCACTTCATCGGGTTTGGAGCCTGGTTTATCAATTTTATTTATCGCAACAAGAATAGGTACACCCGCAGCCTCTGCGTGGTGAATAGCTTCTTTTGTTTGAGGCTTGATTCCATCATCTGCGGCTACTACCAGTACAACAATATCTGTTACTTGTGCGCCACGGGCTCGCATGGCTGTAAAAGCTTCGTGTCCAGGCGTATCCAGAAAAGTGATTGCGGAACCTCTAATATGTGCTTGATAAGCGCCTATATGTTGTGTAATACCCCCGGCTTCTACTTTAGTAACTTCGGTGTTACGTATTGCATCGAGTAATGAAGTTTTACCGTGATCTACGTGCCCCATAATGGTCACTATGGGTGCTCGAACACTATGGTCTTTAGGATTGTCCTCTTCTTCTTCTATGAAGTCGAGTTCTGATTTTTCAATAAGAAGTTCAACTTCGAATCCCAATTTATCTGCGACTTTGCTTGCAAGATCAAAGTTAAGAGTTTGATTGATATTAGCTAGAACACCAAAAACCATTAGCTCTTTTATGATTTCATTGGGAGTGGTTTTTAAAGTTTCAGCTAGATCCCGGATAGGAATGTTTTCGCTGATCTTTACCAGTTCAAATGCTTGTTCTTCTTCGACAGGTTCAGGTTTAGGTTCAGGAGAGGGTTCCTTAATAACTTCAGGCTTTTTAATTTCTGGTTTTGTGGCTTTGGGTTTTTCTTTAGCAGGGACTTTAGGTTTTTCTAATTCTGGAGATTTCTCTTCCTGCTTGACAATTTTTAAGCCTAGTTTTTTTCCAGTTTTTGCTTCAGTTGTACTTTTGCTTTTTTCCTTCTCAACTTTAGCCCTTGTTTTTTTTGCAGTAGTTGTTTTTTCCACCTGCTTTGTTTTTGCAGGCTTCTCTTTTTTTGCTTCATTTTTTTTGATTTTATCTGACTTAGCTTTTGTTTTCGCTGTTGTGATTTTTACTTTTGAAGGTGTTTTTAGTTTAATCTTTGTTTTAACTTTTACAGTCTTAGGTGAGGCTTTGGCAGGAATTTTAGGCGAGAAAAGGTCGCGGATTTGTTTGGCTGCCTCTTCATCAACCGAACTCATGTAGTTTTTTACTATAACTTTGTTCTTTTGCAGGGCTTCAATGACCTGATCATTCTGCAGGCCAAGTTCCAGAGCCAATTTGTTTACACGAATCTTAGCCAAACTTCCTCCTGTGTTTCAAGCCCACCATTTTATTTTCACTCAGGCAGTCAGCCTTTATGGTAAATCCTGGAATGGGATTCTGATTATAGATTTGCAAAAAACTTATGAAATTAATTTTATACATTTTCCGCATTTTCTAACTGTTGTTTTACACTTTCAAGAATTTCTTTCCCCAAAATTTCGTCTAATCCTTCAATGGCAATCAACTCGTCTAAGGGCGTAACAGAAAGCTCCGCTAAAGTTTCAAAGCCATTAGCCTTTAATATATCCAGTACTTCTGATGGTAAATCTGATAATTCTTCAATTGAAATTTCTTCATCTTCAGACTCTTCTTTTTCGCTGGAAATACTTTCTTCAAGTTCTTCTATTTTTTTCTGATCTTCCTCTACAACGTCATCGGATTGCTCTGTATCAGGTGCTTCAAGATTTTCAGCTTCAGTTGTCAAAATCTGGGCTGCTGCTACCCGTTCCTGAATTTTTTCTGCTAGTTCTATCAAGCCTGTTGCTTTTTTTGGGCCGATTCCTGACAATTCGACTAGCCCTTTAGCTCCTTTACTTAAGGCTTCTTTAAATGTGACAATATTATTATTGAATAAAATCGTCATTACCTTTTCTCCAAGGCCTTTGGTGTTTTTTATGTCCTCAAGAAAGTCGACATCAGATTCTTTGTTGGGAACAATAAAGTTTGGCTGTTCTCCCATTTCTAAAGCTTCAGAAGGTCCTTTGATATCTACTTTCCATTTAACTAGTTTTGCAGCTAGTCGGACATTTTGGCCTTTTTTCCCAATTGCAAGGGACATTTGATCTTCGGCGACAATGATGGTCATTTGTTTTTCTTCGCGGTTAAGTATGATCCTGGAAATTTTGGCCGGGCTTAGTGCATTTTTAATATAAGTTTCAGCGTCCTCTGAATACTCAACGATATCTATCTTTTCCCCTCGTAACTCTTGAACAATAGATTGAACACGCATTCCCCTCATACCGACACAGGCACCTACTGCATCAATGTCACGGTCATTGGTGCGTACAGCAATTTTGGTTCGACCATTGGGTTCACGTACTATGCCCATAATCTCTACCATACCTTCGCTTATTTCCGGGACTTCCATTTCGAACAATCTTTTGACCAAACCAACATGGGTTCTGGAAAGGATGACTAATGCATTTTTTGGGGTTTTTCGCACATCCAGGACATAAGCCCGAATACGCTCACCACGGTTGAAGCTTTCTCGGAACACCTGTTCCCTGCGTGGCAGAATTCCTTCTGCATTTCCTAAGTCAACGATTAGATCACCATATTCCATTCGGTGTACGATTCCATTAATGAGTTCGCTTTTTTTGCTCTTATATTCGTTATGGATCAGTTCGATTTCAGCTTCGCGAACTTTCTGGACGATAACCTGCTTGGCAAGCTGTGCAGCGATGCGTCCGTAGTTTTCCATTATCTGTTGGACAAGAACTTGATCACCTATTTGTACATCTTTGGAGAAAGAGACAGCTTCTTTGAGGCTTATTTCTTCGCTTGTATTTATGACTTCTTTGACCACGGTTTTTTCAAGATAAATTTCTACTTCCCCGGTAGACTCATTGAATTCGCTTTGTATTTCGTTGACAGTGGGATAACGTTTTCGCGCTGCAACCTCTACCGCCGCCTTTAAAGCGTCTATCAATACGTCTTTGTCGAGGCCTTTGTCTCGGGCCAATTGCTCTAATATGCTGAGAGTTTCCAGACTCATTTGTTATTCCTAAATTTCTATGACTAAATTTGCTTTGGCGACTCGATTTATAGAAATTGTTTGGAGTTGCCCATCCACCTCAAGGTGGATCGATTGATTTTTAAAATCTGTTAGAATCCCGGTAAACTTTTTCCTGCCATTTAAGGGCGCGTGACATTGCACGCATATTTTTTTTCCAGAAAATTTGATGAAGTCTTTTTCCTTTTTGAGTACCCGATTTAACCCAGGAGAAGATACTTCCATGGTATAAGCAGGTTCAATGACTTCTTCAACCTCAATCAAGTCACCTGCAAGACGACTTATCTTTTGGCAATCTTCCAGCGTTACCCCGCCTTCTTTATCAATAAATACTCTGAGAACCCAGTTTTTACCTTCTTTTTTGAATTCGACATCAACCAGTTCGAGTCCCTTCGCCAAAAGGCCGGGCTCGATCAACTCTATTACGGATTGAGTAACCGGGGCTTTTCCCATTTATACCTCAAATATGTAAGAGAGGATCACCAGGAACTATGACCTGGAATCAGTAAAATCCACAAGGAAGAGGAAACTAAAAACTGATCGTTATCCAAGGGAAAAAGCAAAAAAAAAGCGGGCTCAAAGCCCGCATTGCAGAGCCCTTATTCAGTTAGCGTAATTGTACTCGAATTATATTCTAAATATCAAGGGAAATTTCGGAGCAGAGAGGGTCGAGTAATAACTTATAAGTCCTTTAAAATATTGGGGATATCTTTTATAACCTGGGGATAGGGGTGTAATTGAGATACTTGAGTATTGCGAATTTTTATTTCAACATTTCCTTCTTCAAGGTTTTTTGGCCCTACGATAATTTGCATAGGAATCCCTATTAAATCAGCATCTTTGAGTTTTACTCCTAATCGATCTTGGCGGTCATCAAGAAGGACCTCAAGTCCCATTTCTAAAAGCTGGTTATAAATGGATTCGCAAGTATTTTTTAAGTCATCTTTTTTGAAATTGATAGGAATAATAATGACCTGGAAAGGAGCTAAGCTTGGAGGCCAGACTATTCCTTTCTCATCGTGATTTTGTTCCACAGAGGCAGCAGCTGTTCTTCCAACACCAATCCCGTAACACCCCATGGTCATTAAATTTTCTTTTCCATTGCTGTCTAGATAAACGGCTTTCATTGCTTCACTATATTTTGTTCCAAGGATAAAAATATGCCCAACTTCGATTCCGCGTTTTATCTGGTATTTTCCTTCATCACACCGGGGGCAAGGGTCACCCGCAAGAATGCACCGTAAGTCTCCAAACTTTTTAATTGTGAGATCGCGTTGAACCTGAACTCCAGTAAAATGGGTATCGGTTTTGTTAGCTCCGGTCACAAAGTTTTGTAAGGTGGCAAGTTCTTGGTCTGCATAGATAGGAATATCCAAACCAACCGGACCAATGTACCCACAAGGAAGTTTAAGTTTCTCGGCGATTGTTTTTTCAGCCGCAGGTAGGAGCCATTCGCAGCCAATCATATTTTTCATTTTAATAGGATTGATTTCATGGTCACCGCGAACCAGTCCGGCTACAAGCCCATTTTCATTTTCCAACAAAATGGTCTTAACAATATGTTCGCATGGCAAATCTAAAAAGGACGAAACTTCTTCGACAGTTTTTTTGCCAGGGGTGTGAATTTCTTTAAGCGCCTCTAGGTTCTTTATAGGTATTGCTGTCGTGGCTTGTTGAGCCTCAGCAAGTTCGATGTTAGATGCGTAGCCACATGCTTCGCAAAAGCCTATCTCATCTTCTCCGGAATCTGCGAGCACGGCAAATTCGTGAGAAAAACTTCCACCAATGGTTCCTGAATCTGCCTGAACCTGTTTAAACTCCAAGCCACAACGCCTGAAAATATTTGTATAGGCTTTGGCCATTTTTGCGTAAGTTTTTTGAGTGTCAGCCTCATCTGCGTGAAAGCTGTAAGCATCTTTCATTATGAATTCTCTACCTCGCATAATTCCAAAGCGAGGTCGAACTTCATCGCGAAACTTTGTTTGTATTTGATAAAGAATCGTGGGGAGTTGCCGGTACGATTTGATTTCTTTTCGAACTATATCTGTGATTACTTCTTCGTGTGTAGGCCCATAGCAAAATTCCCGGTCGTGTCTATCCTTGATTCGAAGTAATTCTTTGCCGTAAAAATCCCATCGCTTACTCTCTTGCCATAGTTCCGCAGGTTGAATACTTGGCAGGAAGACTTCTTGTCCTCCAATTTGATTCATTTCCTCGCGGATAATTGCTTCTACTTTTTTAAAAACTCTAAGCCCAAGTGGAAGGATCGAGTAAATACCTGCTGCAAGTTGCCGGATCATTCCGGCTCGAACCATTAGCTTGTGGCTTATTACTTCAGCATCTGCAGGCGATTCTTTTAAAGTAGGGATTAGTAATTTTGAGTAATACATTTTTCTTGTATGGGAGTTAATTTGGAAAGTGGATTTTATTCATTAAAAGATTTTTCAGCAAGAGCAATGTGCTCTGCATTATGAATTTCTAGCCAGCCTTTATGAATTTCCATGTAATGGACCATAAAGCCACGGTCAATCATTTCTTGTATGAGGTCGGTGAAGTTGAGCTGTGATATATCTTCAGACTCTTGGAATTGACCTTGGTAATTCTTCACAACATCCTTATATGTTTCGATTAACTGCTCTGCCCCGGTTTTACTAAATCGTGCAAGGCCTATGAATTCATGGCTGGCAGTTATCGGATTTATTTTACTTCCAATTTGCGCGACTACATTTTCACTGGCAAAACGTATTTCCCTGCGGGCAGGTTTATTTTGGTGCTTGGCGATGATGAAATCGAGGATATTTCCTTCTTGAGGCTCATGGTATTGGGTGGAATTGTCTGCTACTAAGATAATGTTTTCTGGCCGACTCATCAGTTCTTTTATAATGATATCTTCGGTAAGAATATCTGAGTAAAGCATGATGAACCCGTTCTTCATCTTTTCTTTGCCAATAAAGAGTGAGTTGAGCGCGGAGCCATTTTTATAATCTGGATTTTCAAGGATAGTAATTCCCTCTGCTTGTATTTGATCTCGACCATATCCGGCAATAACAGTAATGTCTGCCAAATTGTTGTTTTTTAATGTTTGAACTTGATGTCCGAGAAGGGTTTTGCCGCATATTTCGAGCATGGCCTTCGGTTTTCCATTGAGAATTTTTTTGAAAATAGGATCTTCTCCGGCAGCAGGAATAATGACTGGTATATTGGTGGATTGTTCATTTTCCTGATCCTTTTCTTTAACATCCAGAAAACCTACGGTTTTAAAAATTTCTCTTACGGTGCTGCAAAGTGGATCGACTTCAAGGGATCGCTGGTTACGAAGTATTGTTTCTGCGGTTTCAGTCATGGCTTTGTATGCACTTCTGAGTAAATGATTTGCATGAATAATGATTTGGAATCCGGCAGCGCTAAGTTCATTTTCTGTAGTTTGGTTATAAGTTGTGGGAACACAAACCAAAGTTTTTTTTAGATTTAATTGGTTAGTAATTTCTTTATAATGCCGAGCAAACTCAAATATTTCATCAGCAGATTTGGATTTGGAATGGATCATGATTCCATCTACTCCCGCCTGTAAATAAATTTTTGCTCTGTTCACCGCATCTTCCATGGGTTTTCCTGCGATGAGACTTTCAAGTCTAGCGATAATCATAAAATCATCGGTCTTTTGAATATTTTTTCCTCGACAAATTTTTTGAGCAAAGACTTCTGGGTCTTCCAATTTTTGTTGGATTCCTGCCTCTAGGCTATTTCGCTTTGGAAATACCTTGTCCTCAATAATGATTGCAGAGACGCCTGCTTTTTCTAGTTTAGATACGGTATATTCAAATGCGTTAGCATCTCCTCCGGTATCGCCATCGACAATCATGGGCTTATTGGTAACGGCAAGAATTTCATTGATGCTTTGAAGCCTGGAATCAAAAGTTACTACTTCAATATCCGGATGGCCTTTTGAGGCGGAGTCTGTGAGGCTGCTTTCCCAGAGGGCGTCAAACTCACGAATGATAGGTGTACCTTCAAGTTCTCCTTTAACATGAATATTATTGGCAATAATTCCGCTCAAACCGTTATGTGCCTCTAGTACACGCACGGTCTTTCCCTTTTTCAGCAGGGCTTTTAATTTCCCTCTACGTTGCTCAGGGAGTATGTTGTTGAGCAGGGTCATTTGTTACCTTCTAATTCAATAAACTCTCGAATCCACGAAGCCACATAGATATCTTCGAGGTCAAAGTTTTTCAATGTTTGAAGTAAGATCTCGGATTGTTCTTGAAGTGAGATATTTTTGTCTAGAAGAATCAGGTCTTTTCCATTCATTTTGCAATACCCGCTTTGCATTTGGAACTCCTGATTGTTGAGATTTACTATTTCAATTTCAATCGCTAGTTTTTCTGCAACACTTTTCAGGTCTTGGAGCCTACTTTTCACATCCAACATGGCGGGTAAATTTTAATTGACAATGGATTTAGCTAATAACCCTCATAATGTCGTTATAAAATGCAAACACCATTAGACTTATTAACATGAATAGTCCTACCTGTTGGGCTCTCTCTCTATTCCTTTCGCTAACGGGTTTTCCTTTAAGAATTTCAATCAGAAAAAAGAAAATGTGACCTCCATCCAATACCGGGATGGGTAGCAGGTTTAAAAGGCCAAGGTTGATGCTCAACAATGCTGTAAGCCGAATCAGTTCATTAAATCCTTGCTCGGCCTGTTCCCCGTAGATTTGAAAAATCAGTATAGGACCGCCAATGGAATCGGCAGGAATAGAGCCCCATATCATTTTTTTGATGCTTACTGCGATTAAAAAAATTAATTTTCCGGTTTCTTCGAAAGCTCTTTTTAGGGCGCCCAGAAACCCATACTTTTCTTGGGTCATTTCTCCGCTCATGCCTATACCGAGCATTCCTATTTCAATTTCTTTTCCCTGGAGATTTTTTGTTTTCTTTTTTTCGGGTGTTAATTTCAGGGCAATCTCGGTGCCATTTCTCAATAAATAAAACTTCAACTCTTCCCCTGGTTTATCAATTGCGGCAGTTTTCAAGTCTTGCCATCCAAAAATAGGAGTTTCGTCAACTTTCAAAAGAATATCACCTACTTGAATTCCGGCCCGGGCTGCGGGAGTATCCTCTTTTACTAATGTGATATTGCGAACCAGCGGAGTTATGCCTATGAGGCCAACCGACTCTTTGTCTCCAAATAGGTCAGTTATCTGATTTGCAACTGGGGCAATGGGAACATCGATGATATTGCCATTTCTATCTAATTTAAAATTCAGTGAGCGGCCAGGTGATTCATGGACTATTTGTTGGAGTTGTTCCCAATAGAAGACTTCTTCATCTCCAATTGTCAGAATCCGATCTCCCGTTTGCAAACCTGCCGCCAGGGCAGGGGATTCTTCATTTACCGTACCCACAACTGGGGATAAAGCGGGTACGCCTATAAGATAGACAAAATAATAAATACCGATTGCGAAAAGTATATTGAAAAGAGGGCCTGCAAAAGCAATGGCAAGGCGATGCCCCACGGGAGCGGCAGAAAAAGAACCTTGCTCATCGGCTTCGTCTTCACCAACTTCTTCTCCCTTCATTTTTACATAGCCACCAAGGGGTATAGCTGCAATTAGATATTCAGTGCCACCCTTTGTAAAGCCTATAATTTTAGGCCCGAACCCAAGGGCAAACTTCTCAACCACTACACCTACTTTTCGCGCAGCCAGAAAATGTCCTAACTCGTGGACAAAAATGAGAGCGGCGAGCCCGGTTAAAAATGCCAGCATCTTAGTGCTGAAACTCAGGATTGTATCAATGGGTAAAACGGATAATTCGAACATTATATTTAAGGATTTTTTGTGTAATCCAAGACCTCTACGTTCGGGGGTACTTGAAATTGAAAGGTTTTCTCTGAAATATTTTTATTTGTTTTTATCTGGCTGAAGCGAATTTCTGTTTTGTTTCCTAATTTATCATACACGGTTGACCCTGTAATCTGGTAGTTTTTCTTGTTTGCGAATAATTGTAACCGGCTTAAAGCCTGATCACCTTCTTTGGGTATTAGCGTTATGCTGATGGGGTTTTTATCGAGGTTCACACTTTCAACATTGAAGGCTTGGTTCAATTTTCCTTTTCCAGCTAGAAAAAGGGCCGGAGTGTTTGCAGTGTAGATACTTTCGATGGGTACTTTGGTAACCTGTTCCTCATCAGATACGTAATGCCAAAGTGTATTTCCATTGCTGATCAAAACCTGGATGTCGGGTGCTCCATAGGTCCATTTCATCTTTCCTGGCTTTTTTATAGATACCGTCCCTTTCGCATCGTGAGTTTTATTCATCATTTTGACATAGGATTTTTGCGTGAATTTAGCTTCAAAGGTTAAGACTTTTTCATAGTTTTTTTGGACAGCGTCCAAGGCTTGTTGTTCGGGCGTTTCAGTATGTCCTATAAGAGCGCTCAATAAAATAAATATGAAAACTATGGATTTGATAAAGTAGATCAATTCAACCTTCCTTTATCTTTCGCAAAACTCGTCGTCCAGAGATCTCAATGTTGTCTTCGATTATTAATCGGATAGCTTCTGGATAAATGATGTGTTCCTGTTGGAGAATCCTTTTCGAAAGGGACTCAATATCGTCTTCATCGTGAATAGGAACAATAGACTGTAAAATGATTGGTCCTCCATCGACCTCCTCATTTACAAAGTGAACCGTGCACCCAGAAAACTTTGCTCCATGTTCCAATGCTTTTTTCTGGACATCCAGTCCTGGGAATGCCGGAAGCAGGGATGGATGTATATTGATAATCTTCCCTGAAAAAGCTTCGATGAATTTTTTCCCGAGTATCTGCATAAATCCAGCAAGACAAATAAGATCTATAGACTTTGATAGCAGAAGGTCAATTATCTTCTGCTCATAATTAGCCCTATTGGGGTAAATTTTGGGATCTAGAAAAACAACATCCAAACCGTGATTTTTGCCTCGTTCGAGTGCATAAGCATCTTTCACATTACTTAATACTAATGAGATTTCCGCAGCCAAATAATTTTTTTCTATACAATCAATAATGGCTTGCAAGTTAGAGCCATTACCGGACACTAAAACGGCAAGTTTGAATTTTTCCGATGTCATTGAAAATATGTATTTTATTATAGAGTTATAGTTGCAGAAGAGATACGCTGATATGATTATTTCAACCCACCTTATCATTAACTATTGTTTTAAATCAATGATTTCCGGATAAATTAGAAACAGTGGTTCAACAACTGAGAGGCGAGAACTAATAAATAATAGGTTCAGTTTTTCTCTATAAGACTATCACGAATTTTTTTGAGAAGGCCTACATTCTGGGTATGGCCAGACTTGCTAGCTTTGATTTTTCCACGTATGGGTTTACCTAATAAATAAAAATCACCTAATATGTCTAAAATTTTATGGCGTGCAAACTCATCTTTAAATCGTAATTTGGTATTTAAAACCTTTTTGTCTCCCAGCAAAATAAAATTGTCGAGTTTTCCACCTGAGGCATAACCCATCTTGGTCAATTGAGCAACCTCCTCCATAAACCCGAAGGTTCGAGCCGGAGCAATTTCATTTTTAAAACTTTCATCCCCTTGAAACTCATAAGTAAAATCTTGAATTCCTATGGGTTCGGGATACTCCATATGGTAACTGACTGAAAAATTATCGCTGGGCTCGATTGATATATGAGGTTCGCCTTTTTCCTTGTTTCCAAAGGAATAACTCTTGTCGACGATGATTTCTTCATAGAAATCATCCTGATCTTCAAATTCTCCGTCTTCTAGAAGTTCACAAAAATCCTTAGCCGAGCCATCCATAACCGGCGCCTCATCACCAATTTTGATGAGAAGATTGGTGATCCGATACATATGCAGTGTAGCCATAATATGTTCAATAGTACCCACTGAGTTCGGACCTTTTTTCAGGCAAGTGGAATAGTCCGTGGATTGAACATTTTCCAATTTTGCGGGGATGGTTTTTCCTGATGCGATATCGCCAAAGATAATCCCGCTTCCAGGGGGCATTGGTTGAAGAATAAGCCCGGTTTTTATACCTGAGTGAAGGCTGCTGCCGCAAAGGACTACGCTCCGTTTTAGAGTCCGCTGTGGATATTTTTTTTGAGGGGAGGTGGAATTGACTTTCTGAATCTTTATTGAATGGAATTTAAGTTTTTCCTGAAATTGTTTTTTACTGGTTTTTAAAACCTTATAGGTTTGGTCAATATCCCAGTTGTTTCTTTTTAAATGATGGAGAATAAAATGTTTTTCCCAGATTGATTCTGCTTCTTGTAATGATCCCGCTTCGTTAAACGAATTAAAGTCAATTTGGTTTTGTGGTTTCCAAATTTCCTTGGGCAAATCCTGGATGCCAATGGTTTGCTGATTAGAACAGGTTAGTATTAGTTTCTCTAAAACGTTTCGAAGTTCTTTAATGTTTCCCGGCCAGCTATAGAGGCAAAGTGCGGTAAAGACTTCTTCATCAACTTTGGGAAGAATAGTACCTAGCTCACGTCTTTTTTCTTCTAGAAAATCCTTTGCAATTACAGAAATACTAGCTGCACGACTTCTTAAAGGTGGAATAAGAAGGCTGGTTTCTTTGAAACAATCTAACAGACCTTGGTGAAATTGACCTTTTTTAACTAAATCTTCGAGGTTTTCTGAGGATGAAATAAACAGTCTGTCGGGCAAGAATTCAAAGCTTGAGTCAGGATGTGTTGTACTTTGTATTGCTTCCGCTAACCTTTCTTGAAGCCCTTTGCTAAGTGACTCGATATTACTTAAATAAACAACCTTTTCTCCTGATTTTGGATTGCTTACCGATTTTTCCTCCCTAACCTTTTGCATGAAAAGTTGTGATTGAATAGCTTGTTTTTTTCGGAATACACAATTCAATTTTGTAAAAGGTAGATCGCCTTTTCTGCTTTGAGCATGTATAGTTCGGGCTACTGATTCTTTGCCTGTACCGGTTTCGCCCAATATTAAAACAGGTTTCATGTGTTTTGAAAGTGCTTTGATGCCCTTCTTGACCTCCAGTATAGATTCAAAGCAAACGGGAAGTTCCTTTAAAACTTTAAGCGATCTGGTTTCTGTGGCTCTAGATAATTTTTTTTCCTGAAGGATATTTTGAATAGATTCAGTAATTCTATCGAGGGAAAATGGTTTTTCTATGAAATCCTGAGCCCCCAATTTTGTAGCTTTGATAGCAGTATCTATAGTGCCATGGCCCGACATAATTAATACTTCCACTCCCAGATTGTAGGATTTTAAAGTTTTTAAAACTTCAATTCCATCCATTCCAGGCAGCCATATGTCGAGTATTACTAAATCAGGGGGATCCTTTTGGATTAACTCCAAAGCCTCGATACCGTCACCCGCCATAGAAACTTCGTATCCTTCGTCAGACAATATGCTTGTGAGGGAGCTGACAATATTTTTTTCGTCATCAACAATAAGAATTCGTTCTTTAGCCAATCTTTTCTCCAAATGGTTTCAGGCTATAGAGGAAACTGCTGCTAGTCTCAGGTACTCAAGGTAAAATACTTTTTCACCTGCATTTATAAAGTTTTTCTCGTATTTAGATTTAGGCAAATCAATGCGCTCTTTTATAAAACCTTGATTGTCATCTAGATTTTGAAACAAAGTTTCAGCGTTAAAGTAGTTCAACATTTCATGTGCATAGCTTTCGCTATCAGTGGCCAGGTAGGCGCTGCCTTCTAGGCCTAGCTTTTGCGCTAACTGATTAATAAACTCCGGTTTGATCAGTCTTCTTTTGATATGCCTCTTTTTTGGCCAAGGGTCAGGAAAATTTATGTAAACAGTTTCTAATTCCCCATCTTGACAAAGGATAGAAATCTTACTTCTGATATCTCCATAAACGATTCGTATGTTTTCCAATTGAAGGTTTCTTATACGGGTCATTATTTTTCTTATACCTTTATGATAAAAATCTATCCCAATAAAATTACTGCCAGATTCTTTGGCTGCCATTTCAATCAAAAAGTTACCCATCCCAAATCCAATTTCTAGCTTGAGAGGATTCGTATTTCCAAACTGGGCCTGCCAATCTGGTCTTTCATCAATGTCCAAGAAATAGGGATCTTGTTCTATTATTTGTGCAAATGATATTAGTGGTTTTCCCATTAGCCTAAAACTGAATTCTCGTCATTTGGATAATCATGAATAGTTCTCACCTTTAAAACTTCAAACTCCAATTTATTATCTGGGAGTGGAACGATTATATCATCCCCTTCTTGTTTGCCTACTAGAGCGCGACCCACAGGTGATGCTGCCGATAGTTTTCTCTCATCAGGGTTCACCTCTTCTGGAAACACCAGATGATATTGTATTTCTTCGCCGGTGTTGAGATCACGGAGATAAAGGGTACTTCCCAATCCGGATCGGTCATTTGGGATCTTATCTAGGTTTATTGAAGTGATATCGCTGATTCTTTTTTGCAGAAGAGAAACTCTGGACTCCAAAAACATTTGCCTTTCTTTGGCGGCCTTAAATTCTGCATTTTCACTCAAATCGCCATGCTCTCGTGCAGTTTTTAAGGCTTTGGGTATTTCTACTTGCAATTCCTTTTGAGAATCCTTTAGTTCCTGATCTAATTTGTCCAGTATAGGAAGTCGCGCCATAGCGAGTTCAACTCCAAAAATAAAATTGTTTTTAAATATTACCTAACGCTAGGTTTTCTATAACAAGAACGTTTTGCGTATTTATAAATCGTTAGGTATGAAAAAAGTGTTGGGAATTGATTGAAAAACCCGGTAAGCCAAAATATACAAATTCCTTAAATCATTTAACGCCATCCTTTACATGAAAAAGGTATCATATTTTAGGGGTTGAATCGCTTTGCGGTCAACAAAAATATACTTCTTTGTATATTAAGATCAAAATCCATAATTTCTATTTTGTTTGAAGCTATCAGTTTTGTGATGCGTGGCTTAATTAAGATTAACTTTTGGGTTTACCTTTTTGCTTATCCCGCCAAAGAATTAGCCAGTGTTGCAGGAGTTTAATGGGTTGTGTGCCGCGAAATTTACGCCTCTTAATTTTAGGAGTCGCGTCGTGCTGAAGTTTGGCGATAACGGTGGAACCTACAGCTTCCTCGATAACCACTCCACGTTGTGCGTGTTCAAGTTTTTTGGATTCGCAGATACCCCGAAAAGCCACCACCATTCGGCAGTCTAGTGGTCGATCTTCATAAACCTGGCAAGCACCTTCATCGCTTAAAAAAGGGCAGGGTTGATTGATGACGAGGCGATGCCAATCAACTTGATCTAGGTTTTTTCCTGACTTGAGGACTTCATCCACTTTTTTAATAGTACGCTGCGATTTTTCGATTATTTCGTTTAGATTGATGCCTTTTTCCTCGGCGGTTTTTACAATGCCATCCCATTCTATTTGTGTGCAGGTAACTCCTGTATGGCAACAATGATCACATCCACGATGACACTGTAAAGGTGGAACTCCCTCATGATAGACCTTTTCTACATGTTTCCAGAACATTCTTAAGGGGGAGGTTTTTGCTAGCTTAGCCTGGTCTTTAGAAAACTCAACCAAGGTTTCATAGGTTTGCTGGATTTGGTGTTCGGGAAATTTTTGTTGTAGGAATTTACCAAGTTCATCGGTATGAGTCATGCCATAGATGAACAATCCATTTTGATCATTTTGTAAGGACATTTAATTCAACAGATAAAGTGTCATAGTTCTATTGAGTTGGGGTGCCGGGGCCGCCATCTTTTGTTTTGGCGACGTACTTCATTTGTAGCTCGTAGATCAGCTGCTCCAGCAGTTTATTTTCTTCTGTATTGAGATTGCCTTGTGTTTTTTCTCTTAGCATTGTAAGCATATCGATGGTCTGGTGAACGGCTGGAAGGTTGGTCTCGGTTTTGCCTGTTTCCGGGTCGGCGATGTCGCCTAAATGATAAAATGCAGAAGAAGTCAGCGACATTATAAATGTTGAGAAATCAAGTTGAAAAGGTTGTTGGTGTTGATGATCGGCTTCTGGCGCCGTAGTTTCAGTGCTTTCTTGTGTATCGTGGGTCTCTGCTTCCTCTTCAGATAACTGCGAAGAGCGGTTATCTTTAATTACGAATCCTTCACCCTCAGCTTTATCGTCGTTACTCATAATCCACCTTCTAAAAAAGATTTATAAGAAACTTCCTCATCTTTCATTCAAATATGAGGTTCGTTAAGTTTGTCTATTAAAAAAATGTTTGAATGTCTGCTGTTTGTTTGAGCTTCTCAATAAAACTAGATACATTTTTTTTGGCTTCTTTGATGTATAGGTATTTTTGAATTTCCGGTTTCATTTCAGTGAATGGTGCCATTTCTGAAGGTCTTTTTTCGATAAGTTGTATTACATGAAATCCAAACCGTGTTTTTATTTTCTCTGATGTTTCCCCAGGATTTAATTTTTCCACGGCTTCATTGAAGCTGGTTTCGAAGCTCCCTTTGTAATTAAAATCTAGGTCTCCTCCATTTATTCGAGATGATTCATCATCGGATAGGTTCTTTGCCAGTTTTTCAAAATCAGCTCCTTTTTTTAACTCCTCAATTACCTTGTCTATTTTTTCCTCTGCTATACGCGCAAAATATTCTTTATTTTTTTTGAGTTCTTCAATGGTTTGATTTCGCACTGCCTCGGGTGGAAAATATGCAGCTAGGATGTGGCGAGTGTGATACGCCTCTGGGCGTTGAAACCTGGATTTATTGTCTTCATAGAATTTTTTGACTTCTTCGTCAGAGGGTGGATTGATCTTTCCTTTGATCTCCGCGTTGAGCAAATGATTCTTGTTAATGTCAATTTGGATTGCTTTTTTAATCTCTTCAAGATTGATGTTTCGAGACTTCAGCGCATTATTGAACTCTTCTTCTGAAGCGTAGAGGGCACGAAGTGTTTTTAGTTCCTTTTCAATCAATTCGGGGTCGATTTTTAAATTTTCTTTTTCCCCCTGTTGATTGACTAGTTCGCGGACGACTTCTTTTTCGATCAAGCCTTTTACGATGCTGTTTTTTTCTTCCACGGTAAGTGGACGTTTGGCCGTTTTAAGGGCTAACTTCTCAATTTGACTTAGTCGAAACTCGATGTATTTAGATTCGATATCAACACCGTTTACACGAGCAACAAGTTTAGGTATTTCAATTTTGAGTTTTGAGTTCGGGCGTGTTTGAGCCTGAATTATTCCAGGAAGCACAGAGGGGAAAATTAAACTAAGAATTATTAAGGTAAAAATAAAGCGCATCTGCATAGGTCTACTTATTTAAATTTATTAGTTAGATTGAAGCGAGGATATCATTCATGAAATTGAGTTGCAATAGCCCAAATTGACTGTTTTAGAAGGGTGTGGGAGAATTCAGAGCTCTATGAATTCAAAAACTTTACAATTCCAAATAAATTTAGTTGCCTACGGTTGTCTGTTTGCTTCTGGTATGGCGACCTTGATTTACGAACTGATCTGGTTTCGTTACCTGACTCTTGTCTTTGGCGCGAGCTTATATGCTTTGAGTGCGGTTTTGTGTGCCTTTATGCTGGGCTTAGCAGGTGGTGCCTGGTTAATGGGGGAAGTTCTTTCACGAGGTCGCGTGTCAAAACAGTTGATCCTTTTGTATGGCTTTTTTGAAGGGTTAATCGGCTTATATGCTTTGTCGTTTCCATTAGGACTGGATTTGTTGGAAAAAATTTATCCTCTAATATTGCCTGCAGACGGACAAGCTGGACTTGGGCTTCATGTCATGGAATTCATACTGGGTACTCTTTTGATGCTTCCTGCAACCTTATTAATGGGAGCGACCCTACCTTTGGTGGGGTCCTGGGCAGTTGGAAATGAAAAGGACCAGATTTTGTCACGACTATCGCGTTTGTATGGGTGGAATACCATGGGTGCTGTTTTTGGCTGCCTTTTTACCCAATTTTTCGCAATTCAATATTGGGGAGTTCAGGGAGCTATTTGGGTTGGTGTCTTATTAAATGTTTTGGTGTTTCTGATTTGTTTCGCATATGGAAGAATTTTTATTAAAGGAGAAATTCAGTATCCTTCGAATTTGAAAAATAAAACTGAAAAGTTACCCGACCAAAGCAGGCCAACAAAAGAGATAACATTTTTAATTTTTGTGATGTTTTTCTATTCCGGAATGGCGTCTCTTTCCAGTGAGATTCTATGGACGCGAATCCTTGTGTTCCCAATGGGGACAACCCTTTATTCTTTCGCCTTGATTCTTGCTACATTTTTATCGGGGATCGCCCTCGGTAGTTTGGTTTCAAAGAGGCTTCTAGGTGAATCTAACCGGGTGCTTAAATTTATTTTAATTGAAATTGCCATTGGCCTGTTCTGTATTGGTGTTCTTCCATTACTTGAAAACTTGACAGAATGGACTTCGCTAGCGGACCGGTTTTTTTATAGTCTAGAAAATTCCCCTGAAAAAACCCTCTTAATAAGGTTTCTTTTCGCTTTTGGTTTGATATTTATTCCAACCTTTGGTTTCGGATTGCTCTTCCCTCTTGCCAATCAAATTTATTCATTAAATTTAAAGGCAGTCAGTAAAGCTCTCGGTAATATCTACTCCATTAATACATTGGGTGCAGTAGTTGGAACGATTCTGACTCCGTTCGTGTTTATCCCTTTATTTGGTATTCGGCTGTCTATTTACCTTATTTATTCAGTGATGATTTTATTTGGGGTTTTTGTTTTAGCTAAATTTAGTAACCAGAGTCCTTTTTTAAAATCGGCTTCATTAGGTGCTACTTTTGTATTGTTAATTTTTGGAAAAACTGTTTTTGTGCCCGATGTCAAAACTGAAAAATCAGGAGTGCATAATCTTGCTCGATTGGAAATAAACGTTCCTGAGGAGAGAATACGACTCCTTGATTATAAGGAAGGAGAATTTTCCACGATTAGCGTGGTGGAAGACAAAGAATCCGGTAATCGAACGATTTATATGGATGGGTTTAGTACCGCTACCGTTTCCCGGTCTTTTTCTGGCAGTACCTATATGCAGGCTATGGGTTTTGTTCCTATGACTCTTCATCCTTCCCCAAAAAATGTTTTGGTCATTGGCTTTGGTACTGGCAATACATTGGGTATAGTTTCTCTCTTCCCGAATGCAAACGTTCACGGCGTAGAAATCGATAAGAATATTTTAAAATTTTCTAAATGGTTTTCTAATTGGAATCATGATGTTTTGCAGCGGCCCAATACGCAAATTTTTGTGCAGGATGGACGAGCCTTTTTGCGATGGTCAAATACGCGTTATGATGTGATTATCATGGAGCCGATGTCGCCACTGCAGGCAGGTGTTGTTAATCTGTATTCTAAAGAGTTTTATGATCTGGCTTTAAACCATTTAAAACAGGATGGAATCCTAGTTCAATGGCTTCCTTTGCACCTTGTGGGACGGGAGGATGCCCGCTTAATTACTCGTACATTCAAAAATGTGTTCCCAGAATTTTCAGTCTGGAACAGTTTTTTAACCCGTATTGTGCTTTTAGTCGGATCGCGTGAAAAGGTGGTTATCGATAAAAACCTCTTTGATAAAAGGATGGAAAATCTTGAGCTTAAAAAGGTAGCTGAAGAAATGAAAGTTTTCTCATTCTTGGACTTTGCTGATTTCTTCCTTAGCGATGGCGATCACCTATCTGGTTTTCTGGAAAGCGCGGGAGAGATCACCGATGATAGGCCACTTCTGGAGTTCTCTCACGTGTCTCTATTGCCTCCAATGAAATGGGAAACGGATGAAAGTTTTTTGAATATGTTGCGACACAGGATAAATCAAAAACCTCCTGTAGAAGGATTAACTCCGCAAGAACAAGATGCGTTTGATCGGGATTTTAAATTAAGAACAGCTCAAAGATTGGGTGTGTTTTCGCGCCGCTATCAGGGGCCTGGAGTAGAAGCTTTTTCTAGCCGTAATTATTTTTCAGGATTAGACGCCATGAGCATATATTTCGATTCCTATCAAAAACCATCAGTTCATCTGAATGATGCAAAGTGGCAAAAATGAAAGTTCTTTTGAAACCCGGCGGAGGGGACAAAGTTCTCATTGCCTTATATTCAATGCCAGAAATTATTTAGCAAAGGTAACTTTTTCTTATTTGCAGGATCTACCTTATTTGACCTAATTTTGTAGGAAAGATGACTCAAGAATAGTTACGTGTGCCACATTTTCGCTACCTATAATTTTAAGGCATAATATTGTATCCTAAGGATTCTATCTTTACATGCCAATAGTTTTAAAAGAATATTCCAGTCATTGGGTTTGCTGGTTCATTAGAAGAGAGCCGTAAGAATTGAAAAGTTATTCTGCTAAATATTTATTGATAGGAATTGTTGCTTCTGCAGGGATTTTTATTCTGGACGCGCAGCTTCCCCTGGGTATCGCTGATGGTATGCTTTATGTGGGGCTTGTTTTGCTGGGGATGATGGCCCGAAACCCTAGTTTGATAATTATTGCTGCAATCTTAGGTTCTGCTTTGAACTTGCTGGGATATTTTCTTTCTCCTCCGGGAGGAGATTTAGTGCAAGTAATAACAAATCGTGTATTGGCTTTTTTAATAATATGTGTCACAGCAATTTTGTGTCTGCTGAGAAACAAGGCCGACGAAAAACTTGAATCTGCCCGTAGTTTTTTAGAAACAAAAGTTGAAGATAGAACTGTAAGACTCAAAGAAGCCAACCAACGTTTAAACAAAGAAGCGGAAATCGCTGGGTTGGTTAAAGCCATTGCAATGGCTTCCAATGAAACTCGGGCTATTAAGGATACTCTACATTTTTGTATTGAAAAGGTTTCTCAGTTTGCAGACTGGCCGCTGGGCCACCTTTATTTAAAAGCAGAAGAACCTGCATCAGGATTGATCCCTACTGAAATATGGCATGTGCGTGATCCTGGTAAATTCGATGTGTTTCAAAAAATTACTGGAAACACGCCTTTAGAGATTGGTGTTGGTCTTCCCGGAAGGGTACTGGCAAGTGGAGAACCAGAGTGGATTATTGATGTTACTAAAGACCCCAACTTCCCACGCGCAAAATTAGCCAAAAATATTGGTGTTAAGGCGGGATTCGCTTTTCCTATTTTGATAGGTCAGGAAGTAGTTGGAGTGATGGAATTTTTCTCAGCCAAAGCAGTGAAGCCGGATAGAGAGATGCTTGCAATCATGGGGCAAATAGGTACTCAGCTTGGCAGGGTGTTGGAAAGAAAACGAGCCCAGGACCAAAGTGAGGTGTCTCAGAAGATATTGCGAAATCTGTATCTTCGATTGCAGGAGGTTCGCGAAGAAGAAAGAACAAGAACGGCAAGGGAAGTACACGATCACTTAAGTCAACTTTTAACCACGATCAAGTTGGAACTTTCTTTGTTGGATAAAAAACTCAGTAATTATAGCTCTGAAATAAAGGGATCGACTCAACAGCTTCTTGATATGAGCAATGATGCAATTCATTCAGTTCAAAGAATCGCGATGGACTTAAGGCCTCCTATCTTGGACGATTTGGGTCTTTCTGAGGCTATTGAATGGCAGGTCAAAGAGTTTAAAGGGCGAACCGGGATCGGTTGTAAATTTTTTAACGAAATGAACGGTTTGGAATTGGATCTAGAAAGATCAACAACTTTATTTAGAATATTTCAGGAAACATTGACAAACATCGTTCGTCACTCACAGGCAACACAGGTGGACGTCAAGTTATACACCTGCGAAGAAAATATTAATTTGCAAGTCCAGGATAACGGATGTGGGATAACAGAGGATCAAATACAAAATTTACGGTCATTAGGTTTGCTTGGAATGCGCGAACGCGCTATGGTATGGGGCGGTTTTGTTCAAATTACTGGTGCTCAAGATGAAGGTACTACAGTAACCATCAACATTAAAAAGGACGGAAATGGTGAAAACGAAGGAGAAAATTAAAATAATTATCGCGGATGACCACCCACTCTTTAGAAGGGGTCTAAAGAATGCATTTGCGGATACGCCCGACATTGAAGTGGTAGATGAGGCGGAGAACGGAGATGAACTATTAAAGAAAGTTTCGAGCGCTAAGTATAATATTGCTCTGGTCGATGTAGCTATGCCAGGTAAACACGGGTTAGATCTTTTAAAACAGCTTCGAGAAGATCATCCAAAACTACCAATACTTGTTTTAACGGTTTATCCAGAAGAACATTACGCGGTAAGGTTTTTTAAGGCAGGGGCATCCGGTTTTATAACAAAGGAAAGCAGTACCGATCAAATTTATGCTGCGGTTAGAAAAGTAGCGAGTGGCGGAAAATATGCCAGCCCCTTAATCACTGAAAAATTGGCTTTTGATTTTGGAAAAACCGATCGACCTTTGCACGAAGGCCTTTCCGATCGTGAACATCAGGTTTTCTTGATGCTTGCAGAAGGTGAATCACCCACTGAAATAGGGAAGAAACTGTCTTTGAGCGTAAAAACTATCAGTACGCATCGATCGCGTATTTTGGAAAAAATGCAAATGAAAAAAAATTCAGAATTAATCCATTATGCTATCTCACACCGGCTTCTTCAGTAATGAACTTATTATTGCTGAGAATTGTATTGCCCCCCTCTCCAGGCTTGCTATTTAGTCATTTCGCTAAATAATATAGGACAAATTCCTACACTTTTTATAGGATAAAAAACTAATTTAATGTAATTTATGCTTATTAAAAAAACAGATTAAGACCTATATCCTCGATAGGTAAGATCAATTAAGCTCTCTCCCAAGAAAGATCAATAAGACGTCTATTCAACACCAGTTGTTTTTAGTGTTCTTTTAATAGTGTTTTTTTTTAACTCAAAAAGGAGAGAGTTATGAAAAAGATTTTTGCTTTAACAATTGCTTTCATCGCTGGTATTGCTTTGACAGCTAACGCAGGTAGCATCGCACCTGGTCAAATGACAAAATGTAATGATGCGCAAAGCATTACTTTGGAGAATGCAGGTCCTGCTAACAAGGGTGATCTCAAATTCGGATACACCAGCAATGATCGTG
>JAKUOQ010000160.1 GCA_022450865.1 Nitrospinales bacterium
AGGATATTCTTTTATGTGAAGTAATAAGATAATAATTAAATGTTTTTTCACTTCTTATCTTTTCCTTTTTTGGATGAGGAAGGTTCATTTGATTCATTTTTCCGTGCTTCCTTGATGACCTCTTTAAGGGTTTCGGGGCTTTTTCCTGCAGCCGCTTGTTTTGCAACTTCATTAAATCCTTTTCCTGGATCTATTCCTGCATTATCATATTGACGGCTCATACTTTCAACTGTTTTGCGGGGGTCTACAGCGCGAAGACCGCTTCCTTCTGTTTTGCCTTTACTTTGAATCCTACCCGGTTTTGATATTAGCCGTTCCAAAGAAGAACTACCACAATGTTGGCATTCGGCTGATTCATTTTCAACACTTTTAAAGGATCTGAAAAAAATGGAAGAGATTTTTTTACAGTCGTTGCACTTATATTCATAGATTGGCATATATAATTCCTTAATTCAATTCTGCACCCACGATAGCCGCTGCTACTTGCGCCGCTTGTGCATTGGTAGACATCACTAAAACCCCAGCATTACGAAGACATTCTTCCTGCATCCTAAGTCCTTGATGGTCTTTTTCAGAACCACAGACATGAGCCACTACAGATAAATAACGTTTGTTCGCAAATGCGTCTGCTTTTGCCTGACGAATTGTTACAGCCAAACTTTCAGCTGGATTATCATGCGCGCCATAACCAATGACAACATCAAGAAGAATAACGGCTACGCTGGGATCATTTGCTTCCTTAATTATGCGGTCCTGGCGGTATGATGGGTCTATCATGGGATGAGGACGGGACTGCGTAAATTCTTCTTCGCCCATATCAATGCAACTGTGTTTTTTACTTATTTGACCATTTTTTAATGTCCATTTTTTTGAAGTTTGTACATTAGAATAGATGTCCTGGGAATATTTTCTTAAAACATTTATAGCCTCATCACATAAGCTTCCACCCGAAAAGAGTCCCCTTATATATTTTTGATCTTTCGCAAAACGCTCACTTTCATTATGCGCCATTTTTATTAATGTGTTTGTATTGGTTGCAAGAACTGGGCCAGAATTATTTCCGATCAGAGAAAGAACCTTTTCAGCTGTATCTTCAATTGTCTCGGTGAAAATAATACCATCATGGTCACGGGATCCAACCTCGCCCAAAAAATTGACAACTACAGGTTTACCGCTGGAAAGGACCTCTTTTAATATTGTTTGGGTAACAGTTATATCTGGAGGTTTTGAAATCAAAACGATTAATTCTGTTTTGGGATCTGAAGAAAGTATGGATATTCCCTGTTTCATCATTATCCCACCAATGGTATCGGACAAATCACGCCCACCTACACCAATTACTTGAGAAACACCGACCCCCCTGCGATTCAGTAGAGTTGTGAGTTCTTGCAGGCCTGTTCCAGAAGCACCTACAATCCCCACAGGACCTGCATCCAAGACATTGGCAAACCCTAATGCTACTCCATTTATTAAGGCTGTACCACAACCAGGTCCCATTAGCAGCAATCCTTTTTGAGCTGCCAGTTTTTTTAAATTTAATTCGTCCTCAAGTGAGACATTATCACTGAAAAGCATCACATTCATATTCGCATTCAAGGCTTTAGAAGCTTCAAGTGCAGCATAAGGTCCAGGCACAGAAACGAATAGAAAATTTGCATCAGTAAAACCTTTATAAGCTTGTTCAAAGGTTTTAGGGATGTTCTCTATACTTGCCTTATTGCTAGTTTTCTTCTCACTTTTAGCTAGCAGGGCTTCAGCCTTAGCCAGTGTACCCTTCCCAATTGTTTTGGATTTAGCTTCAACTACAAATATCAGATCATTTGCGCCTGCATCTTTTACTACATCCGTTAAAAGGCCAATTTGTTCTAAAACACGTTTGTTAGCATCTGTACCCATTGCTATAAATGTTCTTTGGACAGAATCCAAATTTGATAATTCT
This sequence comes from Nitrospinales bacterium, assembly GCA_022450865.1. Taxonomy (GTDB): domain Bacteria; phylum Nitrospinota; class Nitrospinia; order Nitrospinales; family VA-1; genus UBA8687. The sequence continues at coordinate 1,940 of JAKUOQ010000160.1, forward strand.
TTTGAAACTTGCATTAGACGAACCGAATCATGGTAGGTTCTTGGAATAACATTACTAATCACAGATTTTCCCATTAACAGCCCTATTTCGAATATTTTTCCCGCAATCGAACTACTTCCGACATTAGTTTTTCCTCTGTGAGGAATTCTTGACGAGGATCCGGTGAAGCGGAATCTTTTTTAATACGCCCAGTTTTCAAATCCAATACCATTGGTTCTAATGAATAGATGCGCCCTTTTTCAAAATCTAACTCACTGGCAATATGAAGACTTATCCCATCAGAAAGATGCACTTCTAAACGACGAAAAAATGAATAACCATTGTGCTCTGTTTCATGATCATAAATGACCACCCATTCTTTACCATCTTCAAGGGCCTTACTTACCAAATCCTTCGTCTGTGACAACGCTTGGGATTCCAATATCTCCCGGGAACGTAAATAAAAAGCTACAGATAGTGTCAGTTCATAATTCAACATAACTAACTGTGGTAAATCTAAACCTTTAGCGATTGGCATTACATAGGTAGCATCAATGTCCTGGAAACGTAAAACTAGTGAATCAAGATTTGTGACATCCTGCAAACTGTCAATGATCGCTCTAACAAGACGTATAGCGCT
>JAKUOQ010000161.1 GCA_022450865.1 Nitrospinales bacterium
TCAATTCTCAAAATTTATAGCTCATTCCTATAATCAAAATAAGTCAGATGCCTATGATGCTTTGCAAGCGAATTGGAGTTTGCGACAGAAGAGGCTATCTCTGGATGAAAGTGAAGATGAAGTTTCTAAAAGAAATTACGAGACATTTAATGCCTGGACGGAATCTTGGTATTATGTTCTATTCGCTGAATATGGCGAAGCACAAAAATCACTGGAAAGGCTTTATTCTCTTGTAAAAAACATGCAAAGTCCTGGGGCGTTGGATAGATATAATTCATTATCTGGTATGGTTAGTTTATCTAGAGGGGATCCAAAAAAAGCGGTTAGTTATTTTGAAAATATAGAAAAAGAAAATAATGTATATTTTTCGTATTTCAAGGCTCTCGCACTTGAAGCGGTTGGTGAAAATGAAAGAGCCCAAGAAATTTTTTCATTTTTAGCAAACTGGAATTTCCAAGGCTGGGGCCCCGCTTTGGTTAGAGGATTAGCAAAAGAAAAAGTTAATGGATAACTATAAAAAATAAATAAGCTTAAAAGCCTGCATAACAGCGGGCTTTTTTGTTTATAGATATTTAGGATTGTTGGGATGTAATATTATCTTAATGAAATATCTTAAGCTCAAACAAAGGATTGTAAAATGAAAAACATATCGAGAAGAGATTTCATCAAACAAGGCGGAGCAAGTATGGCTGTGGCAGCTATAACTCCCCTGATGACGACGCGAGTTTTATCGTCAGCACCTGGATCAGACAGACGTGTAATTGTAATTGGTGCCGGCCTTGCCGGCCTAAGTTCTGCCTATGAACTTGTCCAGGCTGGGTTTGATGTGACGGTGCTGGAAGCTCGAACACGCCCCGGCGGTAGGGTGAGGACTTACCGTGATCCTTTTGCTGATGGGCTTTACGCAGAGATGGGGGCTGAATATGTGAATTCAGATGACACCTATGTTCACAAGTTTTGTAAGAAATTTGACCTGAAAGTTTTGCCTGCAAAACTGTATGATGGAATCCTTGTCCGTGATCACCGGTACAAAATGGCCGATTTTCAAAAGCAACAATCTAAATTGCCCTTTGAAGGTGTGAAAAATGGTAAACTGTTTGGACAGGAAGGTCCTTGGGTACGCCGATGGGTGGAGAAGATTCAGGAATCGGCGAAAAAGTTTAATATCAGTTGTTCGAGCTGTCACGAATTTGGGGGAACGAAACCTGAGAAAACTCTGGCAGAACTTGGTCATTTACCCGCTGAAGTCCTTGCTCTAGATAAAATATCCGTAGCTGATTTATTGCGAAATGAAGGAGCACCGGATGATATTATCAATCTTTATACGTATACCAATGCAACGGAGAGTACCGGTCGGCCTGAAACCGTGTCCGCACTGGCTCTCGTCATGAGTCACTACATGGCAGGCGCTTTCAATGAGGATACAAATGAAGGAAGAATCCTTGGTGGCAATGATCAGTTACCAAAGAGCTTTGCCAAGGCGATTTCTTCCAAAATTATGTACCGTCGCCCGGTGCGCCGCATTAAGCATGGTAAAAAGAGTGTGGAAGTTTGGTTCGAGGAAGGAGGGAAACTTCAATCGTTAACAGCGTCCCGTATTGTCATTGCCATGCCTTTCAAAGTGTTGCGGGAGACAGTCATCGAACCAGAGTTTTCGGCAGGAAAGATGCAGTGTATTCGTGAACTGGCTTATGGTCACGTTATGAAAATTGCTATGCAATTTACGAAGCGGTTTTGGGATGAACCGGGAAGTTTAGGGCAGCGGGTCTTCACCGATACTCCCCTGCGCCGAATCTATCACCATTCCATCGATCAACCAGGGCCTCGCGGGATCGTACTTTCCTTCACATCTGGCAAAGATGCCCAAAAACTGGGAAACCTGTCTCCGGAAGGTAGGATGGATGTGGCTCAAGATTCAGTAAAACGAGTCTGGGGTGAAGCGCCAGAGTACTGGGAGGGAGGCATTGCTAAGTACTGGAACGAAGATCCGTGGGTCAAAGGAAGCTATTCTTTTCCCGGCGTTGGACAGGCGAAAGATTTTCTGCAAATAGCCATGAAGCAAGAGGGATTGGTTCACTTTGCAGGGGAGCATACTTCCATCCACCGTGCTTCAATGAACGGTGCTATTGAGTCCGGTGCAAGGGCTAGTGCAGAGGTCCGTAAAGCGACCGGCTAGACCCATAATCTGGCAGACTAAAAAGATGGTGCTGTTGAAATAGATTATTTATTTAGCTTAACATCGAACCACACCTAGTGGCATGGTTTTTTATTCGTAGGAGTGGTGGTAGATCAAATAAATGAAATATAAAAAAATACGTGGCGTTATTTTTGATTTAGATGGAACATTATTGGATACTTTAGCTGATATGCAATGTACAGTCAATTCGGTGTTGCTTAAATATGATTATCCTCCTCATTCGATAAGCAAATACAAAGAATTTATTGGCAATGGGATTGAAAATACATTACTTGCAGCATTACCAAATAATTATAAAGAAGATTTTTATATACTTTTAGAAGAAACAAAAAGATCATACTTAGAAAATTTAAATAAGAAT
>JAKUOQ010000162.1 GCA_022450865.1 Nitrospinales bacterium
GACGCTATGGCTAATTATCAAGCACAACAACAGGCTCTAGCCAGACAACAAGCGTCTAATAATTTTCACCGTCAAGCTCACCAAGCTAGCGTAGCTCAAGCACACGCCCAAGCAGAGAGAATAAGAGAATCATTAATCGTATGTCCTTTTCTTGCGAGCGCTATCGCATATCGGTGGCCTAAACTGGTAGCTGTGGCAACTGCCCAACACGCTCCACACTCCCCTTGGTTTATTGCCAAACCAAAATGTTTTTTAAGTTTTCCCCCTAACCCAATGCTATTTCTTGATTTTTCGTCTAACCAATTAAAATAATCAGGGATAGAAGTGTGCGTCGACAAATCAGAAAGATGGTTGGATCCGCCCACGGTTTTGGATCGAGCCATTGTAGAGCCATAAAAGCCTTTACTCAAAGGAGGGTAGAATCGGGGCGCTGACATTCCATAAGGGTTGTTCTGGGAACACTGTTGAGGCCTACCGTTCAAATTTGCATCATTATTACAATCACTCATTTATATTAAGGTTAATATAAATCCGCGGGCGGAGCCTAAATGCGCGGGCGGAGCCTAAATGCGCGGGCGGAGCCTAAATCTCGTCAAAGCTGAATTCAAAAGCGTCCTCGACTTTATCATTGGGATCTCCGTCGACCACCACCCCGTTGGAACAAGATTGAAAAGCCGACGGAATTTCTCCGACGGCTACTAGTTCCCGTCTTTCATCTGCGTTATATTTATAAATGATGTCAACTTTTTCATCTTGAAATTCTCTAAAACTTACCAGACACAAGTCCCCTACATCAAACCAACATCTTTTTCGGAACCTTCCTGGAATGATTCCCATAATTTCAGTTGCCATATCCGACATAGTTAAGAGCACACGGCGGTCGCCTAATTTTTTGGTAATCACGGCGTATTCTTCTTGAAATTGTTTGAAAACTAACGCTCGTTTGGAGACAGTTCCTCCTCTGTTTTTTGCGTTCTTTTTTGAACGTTTCTTTTTTCCCATTTAGTTAGTTATAGTTTTTTATTTTTTAAGTCCAAGTTTTTCATCAATACAGCTTTGACCGGATGGGTAGGGTATACCATCTTCAAACCAACCAGCCTGACACTCCATTTCGCCAGTGTCCTCATTTGCATTCCACACGCAGCCGGTAGATTGGTCGCATTGGGTTTTCTGGAACTCTGAGCATTTTTGAAGGCAAGCAGGTATTTGACAGTACTTTTTTTGTGCATCTTCCGATGTCCATATTGGTTTTTTATTGTTTTGACTGACCTTATTGTGAGCACCTACTAAATATGTGCGTAAGTGTTTCCTCCCGTTGCATGCTTTCCTTAAATTTTTTTTTTTAGTTATTTTTGCTTCTTCATCTTTTAATAGGTCTTCTATGGATTCCTCCCCCGCCGAGGATTCGCGTTTCAAAAGGTGCGAGCCGCAATGGCCACATGGAAGCATCCATGGTAGCCCTTCCAAAAATTGAACACATGCTTTTTTATGGGCCTTGTCAGCTTTTTCAGGGTAATTTTCCGCCATAATATGTAGACCAGGCCAGATAATAGGACCAAATATTCTTGGATCGGAGGTTTGTGCAAGTTCAGGGGTGCTACCATCTGCGCATAGTTTATCTTTAAGATGCCACCCGATTTCACCTTGTGAATTCAAGACGGTTTTCCCCTTCGAACTAAAAATATCAGTTGTAATATTTGGATTGATCGACGACGCCGATTGTGGATCTTGATGAGCTTTATAAATAAAATAAATAGCCACGATCGTAATAATGATTAGGGTTATTAAAATAAATCCTTTTGGTACTATATTTGCACATTTCATTTTTATTCAGGTTTATTTTTTTTTGAATAAAAATTTATTTAAGTTTACCAAGTTCGGTGCGAGCAGCTTTTAACAAAGTGTCTATTCTTTCCACTATATTATCGCGGCTTGCGGAAGAGGTCGATAATTGCGATGGACTTTTTTCGTCCCATTCGTCTCTGTAAATGGGAAAATCGTCCGCGCTGTATTCGTCTCCAGATGAGGAGGGAGAATACGATCTTGATTTCATCGAGGGCGGAGTTGAAGCCTTTCTATATTTGGACTTTCTATTCGCGCGGGCCGTCTGCCTCTGACCCGCTTCGCGGTCGCTTTTGCGTTCTGGGCTTCGACGCAAATTTTTCGGCGAAAAGGTACTAGATGTTTCACTCATTTTAGAGTAAAAATCAAGTCTTTAAATCCCGCGACCGCGAAGCGGGCTGAAAGCAACCGATCACCTTGTAAATATATAGTTTAGAAAATTTCTCAAATGTTCTTTTTCGAGGTAGCAAAACACTGGGAAATTATCTATATCGTTGTATTTTTCATAAAGTTCATCTACACACTTTTCAAAGGGGCTAGCATGATGAATTGGCTGAGTGTAATCGCACGACTCATCTTTTTCTTGGGTTTCCTTAATGGTGGGAAGCCGTCGAGCTATCTGCAGCTTTTTACGTTTTCCTATTTGTGGCATTTATGTAAGGGAA
>JAKUOQ010000163.1 GCA_022450865.1 Nitrospinales bacterium
ACCCAATACGTTCTCCAGGCAATGCGATGTCTTTCGAATGAGAATTGATATAAATACTATTATCATAAAACTCAAGAATATTCGCTGTTTTCACCTGATCAAAAGTAATTTTTTTGTAGGGGTCATCAGAAATCAAATAAACAGGCCTACCAGATTCATTTGAATGCCGCTTCAAAATTTCAGCCAATTGTTTCAGTTCTTCACGTGAATAAACAACTCCTGTCGGATTATTAGGGGAGTTAATAATCACAGCCTTGGTTTTTTCGTTAAGTGCATTTTTTAAGCTATCAAAATCGAGAGAAAAATCCTTGTTGGTTTTAATGGGCACCGCTTTCCCACCGTGGTTATCAATATAAAAAAGATATTCAACAAAATAGGGGGCAAAAATGATGACCTCATCCTCATTATCAAGCAAAGTTTTAAGGGTAATATTCAATCCACCAGCAGCACCACAAACCATAACCAAATTATTGGCAGAAAGTACCATCTTGCATTCCACCGAAAGCGTCTCAGCAATCGCTTCTCTTACATCTTGAAGTCCCGCGTTGGGCATATAGCGGTGCAACCCCGGTGAAGTATCTTTTGCCGCCTCAACAAGAGCATTTTGAACTTTCTCTGGTGGCTCAATCACCGGGTTCCCCAAAGAAAGGTCAAAAACATTCTCTTCTCCATACTCCTGTTTCAGGCGTATTCCCTCTTCAAACATCTTCCTGATCCAGGACGACTTTTCCATAAATCCGCTTACTTTTTTTGAAATAGTCATTCCGAAATATTCGTTAAAATAAATTAGCAATAAATTTTAAAATAAACTTCCCATCCTTATCACAATATACTGTAAGGTTCAACGACACGATAATTTATTATTAAAGATAAGCACATTATGGCGATTATACAGTTTATTGATGTTCATAAATCTTACCAAAATGGAACCACCTCAGTAGCAGCATTACAAGGTGTAAATCTGAGTTTTAATGCTGGAGATTTTGTCACGATAATGGGACCAAGTGGTGGTGGAAAAACCACGTTGCTAAACTTACTTGCGGGACTGGACCTACCCGATCAAGGCCAAATATTTTTGCAGGGACGAAAAGTCTCTGAACTTTCTGATCACGATCTAACATTATTGCGCAGAAAAGAAATTGGATTTGTTTTTCAATTTTTTAATCTTATGCCTACCCTTACTATCCAGGAAAATGTCGAACTGCCCCTCCTTCTTGCCCATTCATCTAAAATACAGGGTAGTCGAGTGCAAACACTTCTGGAATATGTAGGCCTCTGGGATCGTTTTCAATCCTTTCCAGCAGAATTATCAGGAGGTGAAATGCAACGTGTTGCTATAGCCCGGGCTTTGGTCCATCAACCAGTTATCCTTCTAGCAGATGAGCCTACCGGCAACCTCGATTCAGAAAACGGTCGAAAAATTATTGAACTGATGGAAAGTGCTGCAACAGACTTTAAAACCACAGTCATCCTCGTCACTCATAACCCTCAAGTAGCCGCTTGTGGTAATAGGCATTTTGAAATCCGTGACGGCAAATTAACGGACATATAATAGTGAGCTTTCTTTATTACTTTAAAGATCTTTTTACAGCACTCATACTTCGCCCCTTGATTCGAGATCCTTTCCGCACCCTTATTACGATTTTAGGTGTTGCCGTTGGTGTCGCTGTTTTTCTCAGTATTCGACTTGCCAACCAGCAAACCATGATGTCCTTTACGGAAAGCGTCGATCTGGTATTGGGACGGGCTGATGCTGTTATTCGCGCGGAAGGTATGGAATTCGATGAAACTCATTTTGAAAAATTGCACGCACTACGAAAAGAAATTAAAGCTTATCCCGTCATCGAAGGTTATGGTATTGAATCCACCAGTGGTGAAGTCGTCGAAATTATTGGAACTGATCTATTACAAGACAGTGGTATCCGTGACTTTTCCCTAAAAACAATAGAAAAAGATTTAAAAGGCCTTCTACCTCTAATCATGGATCCCACCGGAGTAATTCTTCCAGAAAAATTTATTCCAAATGTCCAGTTTGAAGCCGGTAGTTCCCTGAATTTTCTTATTAAAGGAAAAGAGAAAAAACTCAAAGTAAACGCGGTGCTGGAAAACAAGGGTATAGGCAAAGCACTAAATGGAAACTTTGCATTGATGGATATTGCTGCAGCACAAAACGTATTTGAAAAATTTGGGCGTTTAGATCGAATCGATATCCAATTTTTGCAACCTGCAAAATTTGATGCGATGCAAAAAAAGATCTCTGCTTTATTACCGGAATACCTCCAAGTTGAAAGACCACAAAGAAAGAGTCAACAAGTGGAAAAAATGTTGCAGGCATTTCAATATAACCTTACTGCTTTAAGTTTTGTGGCTCTACTTGTAGCTTTATATCTTATTTATAATATGATCGCACTTTCGGTTGTAAGGCGGCGCGTTGAAATCGGAACTTTAAGAGCACTAGGGGCAACACCGACTTTAATTGCCATAATATTTTTTCTGG
>JAKUOQ010000164.1 GCA_022450865.1 Nitrospinales bacterium
GATAAAGCTTTCGAACCTTTTGAAGAAAGTGATTTGAAAACTCTTCGGAAATATTTAAGTTATGGTGGATTTCTTTTTATTGATGATAACTCCACTGCAGCCAATTCTGAATTCGACCGTTCGGTTAGGAGAATGGTCGAAAGAATGTTTCCGCAGATGCCTTTAAGAAATATCCCGCGCGATCACTCTGTGTTTCGTTCTTTTTATTTGCTTAATACAGTTTCAGGCCGGTCGATTATTAAATCCTATATGGAAGGGATTTCCTTAAAAGGACGGACTGTTCTTATGTATTCGGTCAACGATCAGGCGGGGGCTTGGTCCAGAAATAAGCTGGGGGATTGGAATTATGATGTCATAGCCGGGGGATATCGCCAGCGGCAACTTTCGATACGACTTGGTATTAATATTATTCTATATGCCTTAACGTTGGATTATAAGAAAGACATGGTGCACCTACCTATTATTCTGGAACGTTTACGCAGGTATCAGTCACCATGATCGAGTTCGTAAAAATATTTGGGTTCGATCTCAAAGAATATGATCAATGGCAAATCAATTGGGCACAGGAAGATCAGTGGTTGATTATTATTTCCCTTGGTCTAATGGCCCCTTTGGCTCTATGGTTTTTCTGGACAAGTTTAAGAAGGATAGGTTCTACCCCAAACAAGATTTTTCTTTTCTCCCTTCGTATTTTTGCATTCGTATTTCTCTTGATGATTTTATTGCGACCAGAATTGGAATTTAGAAAAAGTCATTCCTTGAAAAACCATATTGCTGTTTTGCTCGATAACAGTAAAAGCCTTTCTATAAAAACATTTCCGAAGGAAATTGCTAGAATTGATCTTGTTAAAAAAACATTGGAGTTCAATCAAGAATATTTAAAGCAATTAAAAAATAATTTTCATATAGATACATATTTTATTTCTGATGGAATAAAGAAAACAACTTCTTCTATTAAAGATTATCAGGCTCATCGTTCGTATACAGATTTTAATCGTGTGCTAGAGGAATTGAATAGGGTTTATGAGAATAAACCGCTTCAGGGAGTTTTTCTTTTTTCGGATGGCGCAGATCTTGCCCAAGAACCGGGGAAAATATCGGCAGGACTTTTAAAAAACCTTTCCAGAATACCCGGACCTATTCATACACTTCAAGCAGGAAATAATGATCAGTTTAAAGATTTGGCTTTGGAATCTGTTTCTGCTCCTGATTTCGGTTTTGTTCAGCAGTCGGTAAATTTGTCAATGACGGTCTATGCTTCTGCCCTTGGCAATCGAAACGCGACCTTAGTGTTGAAAGAAGGAGATCGTATTCTGGTCTCAAAAATTATTGAAATCCGTGAAAACCAAAAACGTTATAAAGTAGATATACAGTTTACTCCTAGAAAAATTGGTAAGCGCATTTATACTTTAAATTTGCCGCGCTTTGCAGAGGAGTCCATTCTTCACAATAATCAGAAGGAATTTGAAATTGATGTGGCTCGGGATAGAATACGTATACTACATTTAAACGGGCGCCCTTCATGGGATTCTCGATATTTGCGAGAAGTGTTGGCGAATAACCCCAGAGTTGATCTTCTTTCCTTTTTTATTTTGCGCAGTCTAGGCGATGATGTTGAAGCTCCAGTTTCAGAGCTTAGCCTGATACCTTTTCCGTCTAATCTTTTGTTCGATGATTATTTAAGTTCTTTCGATCTGATCATTTTTCAGAATTTCAAATATGAGCCGTTTATAGATAAGAAATATCTAACAAATATCCGTAATTATGTAAAAAATGGAGGTTCATTTTTAATGATTGGAGGTGAGCTTTCTTTTCAGGGTGGAAGCTATTCGCGGACTCCGATAGAAGAAATATTGCCTGTAAGCTTTCAAGACACAGCCATTCGCTTTATTGATAAAGAATATCTTCCGAAAATTAATGAGGACTTTTTCAATCATCCAATTTTACGATTGGAAAAGGATTTGCAGTTGAATCAGGAAGTTTGGGACACTCTTCCTCCCTTACAGGGTGCAAACCTGGGTTTAGTTGCTAGTAATAATGCACATGTCCTTGTTAATTTCCAAAATGAAAAGGGGAACTCTTTCCCCATCTTGGTTGCCGGTAGCTTTGGAAAAGGAAGGACGGCATTACTGGGTACTGATTCTATTTGGAATTGGAGTTTTAGGAATACAGGCGGGGGTGGAAGGTATTACCAACGGTTCTGGAATAATGTCATTGATTGGATGATTGCTGAGCCGCAGACACGGCGTTTGCAATTGGAATCTGACAAGGATCGTTACCGAGAAGAAGAACAAGTCTTGATAAAGTTTAAACTACTTAAAAAAAATTTAAAGCCAGCTGTCAATATCGCGGGTAAATTGACCGTCTCTTCCCGTTTTGGTGATATTACAAAAAAAGATTTAAAGACCGATGAACAGGGAGAACAGGTTTTTTCTTTTCTTCCGAAACAGGCTGGTTTTTTTACGGCAAGTATAGAAATTGACAACTT
>JAKUOQ010000165.1 GCA_022450865.1 Nitrospinales bacterium
TGCGTGGAAGAAACATGAAACAATTGCAAAACATTTTGCTAAAATTTTCTCAGCTTAATGAATCCAAGGCTCGCGACAAAGTCAAACTAACCATAGATGTCGATCCTTTAAACCTTCTTTAACTCTTCATTAGAATCTCTTAAATGAAATTATTCAGATCCGCCTACGATTGGGTTTTGCACTGGGCAGCAACACCTTATGCACTGCCTGCCCTTTTAGCAATATCTTTTGTAGAATCTTCTTTTTTCCCCATTCCCCCGGATATTTTACTGATTGCCATGACCGTTGCCGTACCCGCCTTATGGATCCGGTATTCTCTTTTCTGTTCCATTGCATCGGTACTAGGGGGGGTGTTTGGTTATTTTATTGGCTATCAGTTTATGGATTTAATCGGCCAGCGAATTGTGGACTTCTATCACTTACAGGAAACATTCGATAAAATTGGTGGGCTCTACAATGAGCATCAGGGCTGGGCAGTAGCTGCGGCAGGATTCACTCCCCTCCCCTATAAAATATTCACCCTGGCTGCCGGGACATTTAAAATTGATTTAGCCACTTTTATCCTGGCTTCGGCTATTAGCCGTTCGGCACGGTTTTTTCTGGTAGGGTTTCTAGTATACAAATTCGGTCCGCCTATTAAGGCGTTAATCGAAAAATATTTCAATCTATTCAGTATCGTGTTTTTCGTTTTGCTCGTGTTAGGATTTTATTTGTTAAAATTTGTGCTATGACGAAGGAGGTTCGCATGGATGAGCATTGCGTTATTTTTATTACCGCAGGGTCCAAAGAAGAAGCAGAAAAATTAAGTCGCGGAATGATAGAAAAAAAACTCGCCTTTTGCGTTAACACCGTTCCCGGCATTCAGTCGACTTACCACTGGGAAGGTAAGCTTCATGTCGATGATGAGATTCTGTTGATTGCAAAAACCCGACAGCAGAAATATGGCGCGCTGGAAAACTGGGTGAAACAAAATCACAGTTACGATGTTCCGGAAATCATTTCCCTGCCCATTCAAAAAGGACTGCCTGAATATTTAAAAGCAATCGATGACTGGGTTACCAGTTAAGCTCAATGGCAAACTATATTCAGAAAAAAGACTGGCAGATTTCTGAAAATCTCGCTACACCTGAATCTGCTTACTTACGACGACGGGAATTCATTCAAGGCACGGCCCTAACCTCTCTGGTGACGGTAGGCGCGTTATACGGGTGCGGACCTTCCACCCCTCCGAAATCTCTCCCAGAAATTGAATGGAACGATACGGAAAAATCGATCTACCCTTCCAAGCGCAATTCTGAATTCGAACTCGACCGACCCATGACCGATGAAAAAATCGCGGGAACTTATAATAATTTTTACGAGTTCGGTACCGACAAAACAGATCCCGTCAATTACGCTCAAAAACTCAACACCCGACCGTGGAAAGTGGAAGTAGGTGGACTCGTCAACAAACCCAAAACCTTCGATATCAACGACTTGTTAAAAACTATGCCTATAGAAGAAAGGCTGTATCGTCTTCGCTGTGTCGAAGCCTGGGCCATGGCGGTGCCGTGGACGGGTTTTGCATTTAAAGAACTGTTAAAACTGGTGGAACCAAAATCATCCGCCACCCATGTCAAAATGGAAACCTTCTATCAACCGTTCACCGCACAAGGGCAACTGGCTTTTTGGGAACCCTGGGCCTACACCGAAGCATTGACAATAGAAGAAGCAATGAATGAAATCACTTTTCTCGCCACAGGAATTTATGGGCACCCCTTATCCAAACAACACGGTGCCCCGATTCGTCTTGCCGTTCCGTGGAAGTATGGGTTCAAGAGTATTAAATCCATTGTAAAAATAGAACTCGTTGACTACAAACCCATGACGTTTTGGACGACTTTGCAAGGACTCGAATACGATTTCACTGCCAACGTCGACCCGGGCATCCCTCATCCCCGCTGGCCGCAGAACCGGGAAAAGATGCTAGGAACTGGAGCTATCCGAGCAACAATTCCTTATAACGGCTACGGCAAATACGTTGCTCAATTATATTCTTAATTATTAAAGTTATTCTACCTAGTAGAAAAAGAAAATCCCCGGTGGTATCTTTACTTCTTAAAAAACAATTCTAACTGCGCCCCCATGAAGCCAGCTATGGCACCACCCGTTCCTGCTGCGATTATCAGGATGTCTCGATCACCAGTTCGGTAACCAAAGTAAGCACCAACTAATACACCCACGCAGATGATCACCATAAAACCGCCGACCACCAAGCCTAAAAAGCTAGCAATGACCATCAGCAAGGGGCTGTCCATCACCAATCCGATCAATAATCCCGTCGTACCGATCAAGGCCATGCCTATATAAATTTCATTTTTTTGATCAGGTTTTGGCATATAGAGTTAAAAGATAATTATAATATTTGTTTTTTACAAAGTTGAACATACCCCGCCCCATAGGTTTATTTGTTACATAACATTAACAGAAATAGTG
>JAKUOQ010000166.1 GCA_022450865.1 Nitrospinales bacterium
ACGGCAGGCTTGTCAGAAAACCCGGATCTCCACGAAAAACTTAAGCGAAGACATCCTTTGGGAAGACTGGGTGAAGCAGAAGAAGTTGCAAACGTTATTCTTTTTCTTGCTTCAGAAGAAGCATCGTTTGTTACTGCAGCAGTTTGGACTGTTGATGGCGGGTACACGGCATGCTGATTGTAACGGGAAAATCAAAACTTTTATCTCATGTGATTAACCTCCCATTAATTCTTCAAATTCAAACCATTCCAATTATCCCCCCTTTTCTTTTAAAACACCCTGGTTGGTCATATCTCTGCTTTTAGGCTGGATCAATCTTGTTATTTAAAGTCAAATGTTGGAAACATTTCGCAGTCAAAAAATGAGAAGCATTTAATTTATTATTGGAAACTACAACATGAAAGAAAACGAAAAAAATGATCAAAAGATGTACTACCGCATGCTTGGTGGAACTGGCCTGCAGGTGTCTGTCCTGTCATTTGGTTTCTGGGCAACTTATGGAGTCAAAGAAGGATTGACCAATGAAGAAGGTATTATTAAGGCTAAAGAGTGCATGTCGATTGCCCGCGAAAAAGGCATAAATCTCTTTGACAATGCTGAAACATACGGAAATCCGGCAGGTGCAGCCGAGGAGATCATGGGCGAGGCGATGTCACAGCTGCAAAAAGAAGATCAGGAAATTTGGAGAAGATCAGAAATCATTGTGAGCACCAAGATTTTTTGGGGAGGAACTGGAGTGAACGAACGTGGTTTATCCAGAAAACACATTAATGAGGGCTTGGATGCATCTTTGCAGCGCTTGCAAGTGGATTATGTCGATTTGTTATTTTGTCATCGACCTGATCCATTTACGCCAACTGAAACTATTGTCAGGGCCATGACTGATGTTGTCAGATCCGGTCGAGCAACTGCGTGGGGCACAAGCGAATGGTCAGCACAACAGATTACTGAAGCATATTGGATGGCAATTATGCAGGGACTTGAGCCTCCCCAATTTGAACAGCCTCAGTACAACATGTTAAAAAGGGATCGTGTCGAAACGGAGTATCATCCTCTCTATCAGCAGCCTTACCAGATAGGTACCACGATATGGAGTCCATTAGCTTCAGGAATACTTACTGGAAAATACAACGATGGAATCCCGGAAGGCTCGAGGCTGACTCAGAAAGGCTACGAATTTTTAATCAATAATTTAGAACTGCATAAAAAGAGGGGCAGCATTGAAAAGATAAAGAAACTTGCTGATTATGCATCATCGAATTTAGGGTGCAGTTTAACGAAACTGGCTTTGGCGTGGTGCATAAAAAACAAAAATGTTTCCACCGTTATACTTGGCATCACAAATCCCGAGCAGCTTAAAGAAAATTTAAATTGTCTCTCGGTAGCTGAAAATCTGACCAGTAAAAAGATGGAAGACATTGATGAAATTCTTGACAATAAGCCAGAATCTTATGCAGGTTATGGAGGACAGGGAATGCGCCAGATAGTCACCATTTAAAATATTTACAGCTGAAAATAAACTAATTATCTGTATGAATTGAAATGAGATGAGTGTTTATTAATGACACGTTTCAGCTTTCCCAAAACCAAACCCATCGACAGCTGTTTTTATAAATACCCACAGATTTTTCTCTGTCTGCCACCTTTTATCAAACATTCTAATTTATTGAGGAATATACCTGATTCTGCTAATAACAGTTTTTATTAATTGATGAAAAAAATATAAATGAAAAAAATTAATAATCCCTTACCAATAACTGTTAAAAAAAATAAAGTATATTTTTGGTGTGCTTGCGGGAAAAGTGCAAATCAGCCTTTTTGCGACGGCTCTCATAAAAATACTAAGTTCAGTCCTGTAAAATTAGAATCATCTAAATTAGAAGAAGTATTTTTTTGCGGCTGCAAAAATACAAACAATCCGCCCTTTTGTGATGGTTCTCATCTCAAATTAACCAAAGGAATAAAATTTAAAATTAATAAAAATTCACCTTACAGGGAGTCAGTAGAAAATGAGGAGACATACTTTTGGTGTGCTTGTGGGAAAAGTGCAAATCAACCTTTCTGTGACGGATCGCATAAAAAAACAAAAAAAACTCCCTTTAAATTTGATTGTAAAAATTCTGAAGAAGTATTTTTTTGTGGCTGTAAGAAAAGCAAAAACCCACCATTTTGTGATGGTACACA
>JAKUOQ010000167.1 GCA_022450865.1 Nitrospinales bacterium
TAGGGACCTATTTTATTTTGGAAATATAATAAATAAACCAGCTAAAAAATACCATCAAACTATGGTGTGGATCAATAAGGGAGATGGAAATTTTGAGAATTTAACCTCCTTATTAATGCCGGCGCTACCTGCTGGTATTCGAGATGCTTCGTTTGCTGATTACGACGGTGACGGAGTGAAAGACATATTTTTAGCCTATGAAAAAGGGCAAAATAAGCTATTAATAAATAATGGTGTGGGAAAATTTTCTGATCGTACTTCCTCAAGCCTACCTCGCATTTTGGACGATAGTATGTATGCCGATTGGGCTGACTTTGATCAGGACGGAGATAACGATATCCTAATTGTAAATCGATCTATACATAAAAAATATCGGAGATACTCTGGAGAAACCAATTATTTTTTGGAAAATAAGGGGGGAGGGATTTTCCGGAAGCGATCACATAAAATTCTACCTCGTTTTCCCTCTAAAAAAGTTTACCTGCTTGATGGTAATGGCAATAACCATCCTGATGCCTTGATCTTAACAGCGAAAGGGGTTTATTATTTGCAAGGATACGGGAAGTGGCAATTCTCCGATGAGACTATTCGCCGTTTACCGCGTTTCAAGAAATTCGACCAAATGGTATTTGGCGATATCAATCAAGACAAATTTCTTGACCTGTTCGGGTGGTCTCGTCAGACGGGTAGGTTATGGCTTAACCGTTTTGATTAAACATCTGCAAACGAAGTATTTAATTTCTAACTTGCTCAGCGCATCCATTGGAGAATGTATATGTCAAAATTTAAAAAACTAACCTTTCTCAAGGTTTTGACTACCGTAGCTTGGGCGGATGGCGAAGTGAGTCAGTCTGAACTTAATATTTTAAAATCCTTTTACAGGAAGTTTGACCTTTCCAAGCATGAATTGGATGAATTAAAACCTTATCTCTATGCGCCAATCCTAAAAAAGGAAAAGGACTTGTTATATCAGCAAATGATCGCAGAGCTTTCCACACCCGCCGAAAAAAACGAGATCCTTGCAGCTTTGGAGAATATGGTGCAAGTTCATAAAAGAATGAAGGGAGATGAGCGGATTCTGGTAGATCAGTTTTCTGAATGGCTTAAAAGATCTTCTTTTACGAAAAGGTCTTTTGGGCGGATTCGAAATTTGTTTGAGAAAACCATATTTGAACACGCTCGTGATCCGAATCCAGATATGGAAAAGTATTTTAAGAGACGTGTCCTAAAGAAGATTGAATTAAAAAGTTCGCATTCAGGAGTTGTATCTAAACTCACAGAGGAAAAACTGTATTTTATCTGTTTGGTGGGAACCCTGATGGCATCTATTGCCCACGTAGATAACCGCTTGGATCCAGAAGAAAAGAAGGCTCTTAAAACTTGCCTTGCAGCGCAATTTGAGCTTAAAGGAAAAGAATTGGCCTTGCTTTTTGAGGTAGTGGAAGAACAGGGAAGAAAAGATTTTGATTTTCATGAGGTCCTTACTGAAATTAACCGATTAACTTCTTACAACGATCGACTGCAATTTATGGAATGTCTTTTTGCAGTGGCTACCGCAGATGGCGACCTTGCGCATGAAGAGACTGAGGAAATTAGGCGAATCACAAAAGCTATGCGAATTCCTCATAATACATTTATTCAAGCCAAGGTGCGTGCGAGGAAGAACTTGTAACTGGAGTTGCTTCTAAAGAAAAGTTCATACTTTTATAATTGATGAGAAAGGAAAAAAATAGGCATAATATTTGGGTGTTGCAATGCTTGTCGCCGTATTTATATAAATAAAGATGGCCTGCTTACGAAGGCCAATACTATAAATATTTTGTGGAACTAAAAGTTATTGCCGACCATGGTGATAAAGGTAAACAAGTTTTTCGTGCCTGTTAATCCCCTTGTTTTTAAGATCTAGAATTAAATTCCCTCAATTATATAATCCATGAAAATTATTTTACAAAGAGTGACCCGGGCTTCGGTAGTTATAAAAGGAGAACGAATCGCTGCCATCTCTAAAGGACTCTTGGTCCTTTTTGGTGTAGAAAAACACGATGATGAGGAAAAAGTGATATTTCTTGCTGAAAAAACACTAAATTTGAGAGTTTTTCCTGATGGAAAGGGAAAGATGAACCTTTCGTGTATAGATATTTGTGGGGAAATTTTGGTAGTGTCGCAATTTACTCTAGCTGGCGATTGCAGTAAGGGACGTCGGCCCGGATTTGATAATGCGGCGCCTCCCGATGTTGCTCAATTTCTATATCAAAAATTTGTCCAACAAATTTCTAAATCGAGGCTTAAGATTGCGACTGGCAAGTTTGGAGTAGACATGCAAGTGGAGTTGATCAATGATGGCCCGGTTACTTTTACTCTTGAGCGTTAGTCAGTCTTAGAAAGGGATTGCCCCTCGGGCT
>JAKUOQ010000168.1 GCA_022450865.1 Nitrospinales bacterium
TTCTGCCAAATCGTTGGCGTGTTCCATCCAGCCGTTTTCCGCAGAAGAGCTGGCTACAATTTGCTTAAGACCTTTAGACATCATAAACCTAATACATTCGGATACCCACTCAACATGTTGCTCGACAGACGGGATCATGTTTGTGAGTACTGATGGGCTTCCCGGTCCAGTAATTGTGAAAAAATTGGGAAAGCCGGTCGTTGTGAGACCAAGATACGTGCGAGGCCCGTCTCGCCATTTCTCTTTCAGTTTTAAATTGCCAATCCCTGTTATATCAATTTTTTTAAGTGCGCCAGTCATAGCATCAAAGCCGGTGGCAAGTACGATGGTATCAACTTTAAATTCTTTACTATCAACCGATACACCGTTCGGAGTTATGCAATCTATGGGCTTTTCACTTACGTCTATCAAATTTACATTTTTCCGGTTGAAAGTTTCATAATAACCCGATGCAACACAGAGACGTTTACAACCAAATAGATTTTTGGGCGAGAGTAACTGTGCGACGTTTATGTCATTGACTTCTTCTTTGATCTTGTTCCGGATGAATTGTGCAGCTGTCTCGTTTGCTTCAGGGCTAACTTGCAGGTCTTCATATGCGGCCATGAAACATAGACCACCCATTTGCCATCGTTCTTCATACACCCGCGACCGCTCGTCATCAGATACTGCAAGCGCGGATGGACCTCCAGTTTCAAATATGTTTCCCGAATAAGTCTGCTTGGCTTTTGCCCGAAGCTTTGAATAATTTTCCTTTATATGGCTAACCTCTCTCGCATTTAAGGGTCGATTATGCGCAGGGACGACGTAATTGGCGGTTCTTTGAAAAACGTAAAGTTGTTCGGCTTCTTTTGCAATTTCTGGAATTACTTGGATCCCCGAAGATCCAGTTCCTAAAATCGCTACACTTTTATTTGAGAAATCGACATGTCGATCCGGCCAAAGTCCGGTATGAAACATCTCTCCCTCGAATTCGTTCAATCCACTGATATCTGGAATGTTGGGCGAAGATAGACAGCCGGTTGCCATAATACAAAACTGGGCAGAAATTTGGTTATGTGTGCTCGTTGCAATGTGCCAAATCTGTTTCTTTTCATGCCATTTTGCAGATATTACTCGAGCCCCGAAAATTATGTCTCGACGAAGGTCAAAACGGTCGGCGACGTGATTTGCATATCTTAAAATTTCCGGTTGCCGGGGGTAGCGTTCGGTCCATTCCCATTCTTGTTGGAGGTCATCCGAAAATTGATACGAATAGAACATGCTTTCCGTATCGCAACGGGCTCCAGGATATCGATTCCAATACCAGGTGCCCCCTACAGCATCTCCTGCTTCGAGAATTTGAACAGTCAATCCCTGGTTACGTAAGCGATAGAGCATATACATTCCGGCAAAACCGGCACCAACGATAACCGCATCAACATCGTAAACTGAATTTGGCGGTGTAGAAATTGGCGAAACCATTTTAGAATTACCCAGAGTTCTGCGTACATCGTTAGACACTACCTGTCCTCGGACATTTATCTCAATTCATAGAGTAAAAACAATCAGCAATTATTTCTAATTTGCAATTTTGTTGATTTATCACTTACGGGAATAATAGTAAAAATTGGATAACAAAGCTGCACCAATTGGAACGCCTAAATGGTGCTTATTGACTAGCTAATTTTATGAAATAGATTTTAATTTAACGTATTAGCCGTTGTGTTAAAAGGAATAAGAAATTAGTCGAAGGACGGGTCTTATCTACATGAAATAAAAGGATTTATTATAAGTAGTTGATAATGTTAATTGAACTGAAAATATTTAAGCAGCAGTAATCGTAAAAATTTTATTTGTTACGTTCAACACAACCAAAATTTATTTCAGAGTTTTTAAGTAGGCTATAACGTTGTCGCGATCTCGTTTCTTTTTTAACTTTAATATCATTGAAGATTTACGTTTGTTTCGGCTTTTCACAAAAAGTTTCGGATTTGTGAGGTATTCGTCAAGGGTTGCTTCATCCCATGCCCAATCAGCACCCCTTAGTCCTTTATACCGTTTAAAGCCCTTGGCCGTGCCGGCTTTTCGACCAATGACGCCAGCTAATGATGGTCCAATTTTGTGCTTTCCCACTTTAATTGAATGGCAGGCCTTACATTTATTAAAAACTTTTTTACCCCGAACTGCATCTCCACCTGCAATGGCCGGTGTTGCACCCAGAACCTGTATCGCGCCGAAGAGCAGCAGTAAGATTTTTATATTTTTCATTGTTAATCGGCCTTTCTCGACAGTTATGAATGAATACGTGTGTATTAAGATGGTGGATCACGAAGTATTTTTCCAATTTTTTATTATATCAGCGATTGAACAAGGGTGTTAGTTTATTCGATACACCACACAGATTTTGAATTGTTATAAA
>JAKUOQ010000169.1 GCA_022450865.1 Nitrospinales bacterium
TTCTTTAAGGCCTTTTCGTCAAGACCAAAATCTCCTTCTTCGGCAACCAGACTTTCGCCACCTAATTTTAACAGCACCCTTTTATAAATAGCCTCGGACATTAAACTTCGAACCTTACAAATCTACCGATATTGATATTCTCACCCAGTAAAGCAATTTTTTGTTTAATCAACTCTTGGACAGTAATATTGGTGTCTTTAATAAAGGGTTGTTCTAACACACAGTTTTCTTCGTAAAATTTTTCCATTTTTCCAGAAACAATTTTTTCAATCACTTTATCTGGTTTTTTGGAATTTTTTGCCTGTTCAGTATATATATTTTCCTCAGATTTTACCAATTCTTCAGGAACTTGCTCACGACTAACAGACACGGGGTTTGTTGCCGCAATTTGAATAGCCAAATTATGAACCAATTCTTTAAACCCGTCTGTTTTTGCCACAAAATCTGTCTCACAGTTCACTTCCACAAGAACGCCCAGCCTTCCACCGTGGTGTATATAGGAAAAAACCAATCCTTCTTTTGCAGAACGTGTGCCTTTGTTCGCTGCCTTGGCCACACCTGCTTTACGTAATGCTTCCACCGCCTTTTCAAGGTCGCCATTAGTATCCACTAAGGCCCGTTTACAGTCCATCATGCCTGCCCCTGTTTTATCACGCAATTCCTTTACAATCTTAGCATCAATATTCATTAATCACTCTCAGGTTTATGATCTTCTTTTGGTTCCTCTTTATCACCTTGTGGTTCATCTGCTACTTCTTCATCAATTGAATCGTTATCTGAATCTTCCAAATTTTCTTCAACGGAAATTTCTTCTTCTGAACCTTTTGTCTCATCCCCAGTTCCCTGATCCGCTTCAGTAGTGTCATCTGTCTTTAGCTCTTCTTTTTTATCTTCATCATCACTCTGCGCTACTGGTTGAATTTCTATTTCACTTTTTCCACCATCCTCTGTTTTATCAGCTTCCTTCACTTGTGCTGATAGGATGGTATCGCTCAAAGCTGAAATGATCAACTGAATTGTACGAATTGAATCATCGTTAGCCGGTATTACATGGCTCACGATTGTGGGGTCAGTATTGGTATCAACAATGGCAATAACTGGAATTTCCAGTCTCAAGGCCTCTTGCACTGCAGTTGACTCATAATTGGCATCTACAATAACTACTACATCAGGGACACGACGCATATCTTTGATCCCCCGATGCTGATCAGCAAGCTTGACCCGCTCGCGATTAAGTTTTTGAATCTCTTTTTTTGTTAAATTTTCATAAATATTTGAGCCTTCTTTTTCAAGTAATTGTAAACGTTTAATACTTTTCTTGATCGTTGAAAAATTGGTCAGTGTTCCCCCCAACCAACGTTCAACTACATAGAACATTCCACAGCGGTCTGCTTCCTGTTGCACGATATCTTTGGCTTGCTTCTTGGTGCCGACAAAGAGTACTTCACCATTTTTCTTTACAATGCCGCTTAAAAAAGCCTGTGCTTTCTTTAACCCGGAGAGTGTTTCTTCCAAATTGATAATATGAACCCCATTTTTCTCCATCAGTATAAACGGTTCATAAGAAGGATGCCATTTTCTGGTTACATGCCCAAAATGGGCACCAGTACTAAGTAAATTTTCGAAATTAACTTCAGACATAAAATGTTAACGTTTGGAAAACTGGAATCGTTTACGCGCACCTGGCTGACCATATTTTTTTCTTTCCACTCTGCGTGCATCTCTTTTTAAATAACCCGCTGCCTTCAGCACCGGCCGGTAATCTGCGTTATCCTGTAATAATGCTCTGGCTATACCTAAACGGATAGCTCCTGCCTGGCCAGTAAGACCCCCGCCTTTTACGTTTATATTAAAATCATATGCATCAACTTTGTCAATTGCATCCAAAGGTTCTAAAACTACATTAGCTAAAGATTCACGGCATAGGTATTCCCTAAAATCCCGACCATTAATTTTGATCTTCCCTTTCCCAGAAGAAAGGTAGACTCTAGCAACTGCTGCTTTTCGCCGACCAGTACCGTTTTCTGTGGTTATTGGCATTAATTATTTATCCAGTACCGTAGGATTCTGTGCCGCATGAGGATGATCTGAGCCAGCATATATGCGCAGATGGGTCATCATTTTTCGTCCCAACCTGTTTTTCGGCAGCATGCCTTTTATTGCCGATTCCAGAATTCGTTCCGGATGAGAACGACGCACTTGTTCTACATCCACAAAAGAAGTTGCTCCGGGGTATCCTGAATGACTGAAATAGGTTTTATTTTTCTCTTTTGATCCGGTGAGTTTGATCTTTTCTGCATTGATTATAACAACACAGTCACCCATATCCATATGCGGCGTGTAAGTTGGCTTATGCTTGCCTTTAAGAAGTTGGGCAATTTTGGCTGCAA
>JAKUOQ010000017.1 GCA_022450865.1 Nitrospinales bacterium
TAATTGTTTTTAGTCAGGGTGCTTGCCCTCAAGGTTCCATGAAAAGCGGCTTCTGCTTCCTTATAAAAGCGTTCGCGATGAGGGATGTGCTTTCTGGAGAAATGAAAAACACGCAGTTTCTTTACACACGCTTCTCGGGCTAGAGATCCAGCCTGATGAGAAGTAAGGTGAAACCTTTCCTGCCCCCTAGCTTCTTCATCGGCCAAAAAAGGAGATTCACAGAAAAATATATCAGCAGATTTGATCAATTCAATTATTCTTTTCTTGTTCGGCTCATTATAAACCGTATCCACAACATATCCGATTTTCTGTCCAGGAGAAACATCCACAAGGTCTTCTTTCAACTGACCCAAAGAAATTTGCTTCATCCTAGTCTTCCCATCTCGCTTGAAGGGAACGTCAATAGAATAATCGTCTGGTTCCTCTTTCAACACAGCTTGTTTTAATTCATTCAACCAAGCACCCTCAACAACCTGCATCTCCTCTAACCCGTCTTTATTAATGTTGACATGAAGTTTTTCCTCAAGACAAAACCCCAAACAAGGGACTCGGTGCTCCAATATAACTGCCCGCACCTTAACTGAAGGATCTTCAAGAATGATCCCATCTTGCAACTCAACCTCTTTTTTATTAGTAAGCTTGAACTTATCAATTGCCCTGAAACTGGCTTTAATCAGCTTTTCTTCTCTTACCTCAATCACTTCAATGGTCAGTGACTCTTCATAACGATCTACCAGATTCCAAGTAAATCCAGCCAGCTTGCCTTCTACATTTTTTATGAAGTTTTTGGGGCCGTAAAAAGTCAAAGTTTTTTCCCTACCGAAAAAAGTTCTGAGTAAACGGTCAAAACCAATGAAATGATCGATATGTGTATGGCTGACAAAAACATGCGAAACCTTCAAAAGTTCTGCATTACTCAACGGAGAAATATCCCCCAAATCGAATAAGAGAGCTCGCTTTTGAAACAAAAACTGAACTAACATTCCGGGGTCGCCAAAAGGATCATTAACTAAAGATGTGCAGAGAGTAGATTTCATTACACGGCATCCCCTGATTTTGAACTATTGAAACGCAGGGACGCCTGAATAAAAATATCTAGGTCACCATCTAAAACCGCATCTACGTTACCCACTTCTACATTGGTTCTCAGGTCTTTTACCAACCTGTATGGATGAAGAACATAGGAGCGAATCTGACTGCCCCACTCAATTTTCTTTTTTTGCTTTTCCATTTCTTTTTTTTCCTCATCCTGCTTTTCTTGTTCTAATTCATACAATCGTGATTTCAGAACTTTGATGGCCGAAGCTTTATTTTTATGCTGCGATCTTTCATTTTGACATTGGACCACGATCCCTGATGGCACATGAGTCAGGCGGACTGCCGAATCGGTTGTATTGACACCCTGCCCTCCCGGACCCGAAGCACGGTAGACATCAACTTTTAAATCTTCCTCTTTAATCTCCACTTCGATATCGTCATCAGCCTCAGGATAAATAAAAACAGAAGCAAAAGAAGTGTGCCTTCTTTTATTGGAGTCGAACGGTGAAATTCTTACCAGACGATGTACCCCCATCTCTGCCTTTAAATACCCAAAAACATAGTCACCGGATAATAAAACTGTTGCGCTTTTTATGCCCGCCTCCTCACCATACTGAGTATCAAGTACTTCTGCTTTAAAACCATTACGGTCACTCCATCGCAAGTACATGCGAAGCAACATATCTGCCCAATCCTGGGACTCCGTTCCTCCGGCACCCGAATTGATTGCCACAAAAGCGTTGCTGAAATCATTTTTTTCAGAAAGGAGCGCTTTAAATTCTGCCTCCGTAACTTGATCATCTAGATCCGTTAGGGAAGATTTAATTTCTGTCAGAAGGGATGGGTCATTCTCTTCTTTTGACAGCTCCAACATGGCACTAATATCTTCACTGGCAGTGTGAAGATTTTTCCATATATCAACCTGACGTTGAAATGCGGATCTGTTTTGCAGTAATTTTTGGGCTTCCTGATTATCGTCCCAGAACCCGGGTTGGGAAATAGATTCATCAAGAGATTTGAGAGTTTTTAATTTATTTTCAACGTCAAAGAAACCCCCGGAGTTGGTTTATTCTTACTTCGATATCTTTTAAATATTTGGCATGATCTTCTTGCATCCGATTCTCCATATTCATTGAACAACATAAATGTCATTATATTGGGTGCTCTCTTACTAGCACCTTAATTACCGATTCTTGCCCCTTTTTCCCATAAATTTAAACATCTCTATAAATTCTTTTTTCCACAAAATGTTATGTGTTAACTCCAAAAACCTATTTTTATTTGTGTTTATTATGCTAAAATAAATTATGGTTAATTAGTATGCCCTGCCGGGAAAAAAACTGTTCCCCGTCAAGGGTTTATGGTTGTTCACCGCCCTATCATAAAGGAATCCTGTCCATGCCGCAAAACGTTTTGAAGCATAAAGTAGGTTTGGAAACCCATGGCCTCAAAAACTTAAAAAAAATACATTGGAATTTGTCAACCCCGCAGCTTTATGAGCACATTATAGCTAATAAAGAAGGCCAATTATCACACCTTGGTCCAGTTTGTGTAACGACAGGGGAACATACGGGCAGAGCCCCTAACGATAAGTTTATCGTTAAGGAACCTTCCAGCGAAGAAAATATCTGGTGGGGAAAAGTAAATCGTCCTTTTAGCGTCGAGCAATTTGAAGCTCTCTACATGCGTGTTTTGGCTTATTTGCAAGGCAAGGAAGTTTATGTTCAGGATTGTTGTGCGGGTTGGGACCCTAAGCATCAGACGCATATCCGTGTTATTACTGAACATGCCTGGCACAATTTATTTGCGCGCAACATGTTTATCCAGATCAACGATATGGCGAAACTGGAAAATCACGACCCCGCATTTACTATCATGCATGTGCCTGATTTCAAGGCTGTGCCGGCAATTGATGGAACCAATTCAGAAGTATTTGTCATTGTCGACTTTGGCAAGCAGTTGGTTCTTATAGGTGGTACGAGTTACGCAGGGGAAATTAAGAAATCCGTTTTCTCTATTTTGAATTACCTATTACCACAAAAGCAGTCGGTTTTATCTATGCATTGTTCTGCGAATATTGGTAAAAAAGGCGACTCTGCTATATTCTTTGGCCTTTCAGGAACTGGTAAAACAACTCTATCGGCCGATCCAACAAGGAAACTCATCGGTGATGACGAGCATGGGTGGAGTGATCGCGGCGTATTTAATTTTGAAGGCGGTTGTTACGCTAAGGTAATTCGACTCTCGAAAAAATCAGAACCAGAAATCTATGAATGTACACGCCGATTCGGTACCATACTTGAAAACGTGGCTTTAAGCAAAGGAGAAAGAAGGCTTGATCTTGATGATGCCAGCCTAACCGAAAACACACGTGCTAGTTACCCTATTAAACATATTAACAATGCCGTTCTAGAAGGGATGGGAGGACATCCCGATAACGTGATCATGCTTACCTGTGATGCATATGGAGTTATGCCTCCGGTATCAAAGTTGACACCCGAACAAGCCATGTATCATTTTATTTCAGGCTATACCGCCAAAGTTGCGGGCACCGAAAAGGGTATGAGTCGTGAACCGACCGCTATTTTTAGTACTTGTTTCGGAGCCCCGTTTATGTCACTGCATCCTTCTGTCTATGCAGACATGCTCGGCGAAAAAATTGCCAAGCATAAGGTCTCCTGCTGGTTGGTCAATACAGGCTGGACGGGTGGTGCTTATGGCGTGGGGAAAAGGATAGAAATTAAATACACAAGAGCCATGATCAAGGCTATTTTAGATGGTCAGTTGGATAAGGTTAAAACTGAAACCGATCCGGTATTTGGGATTCAAATTCCAATAGCTGTCAAAGGGGTTCCAAAAGAGTGCCTATTCCCCAGAAATACTTGGAAAAACCCTGAGGCTTATGACGAAAAAGCCGATGAACTGGCAAACCAGTTCATTGATAACTTCAAAGAGTATGAAAGGAATGTCGACAAGAAAATACTTGATGCTAGTCCAAGACCTATTGGGAAAAGGCCCAGGTCATCTGGGAAAATTCACGAGCTTAGAAAGTAAAGACCTCTCCAAAATTGTTTGGATTCTATACTCGCTCTTTGGGTTCGGTAGCAGGAACTTTTTTTAATCAAAAAAATTCACTTTGATTATTAAATATCAGACTTACTTAGCGTAAAGAACAAAAAATGGAAGTTTCACCCACCATTGCCCTAACACTGGGAGATCCGGCAGGAATCGGGCCCGAAATAATTGTTAAAGCATTTCAAGACGAAATCTTGACGATCAACACTCGGATTCTGGTAATTGGTGATGCCAAAACACTGGGAAAAGTAGCCCAACAAATTGCCCCCGAAATTCTAATCCATTCAATCGAATCACCCGATGAAGGTTGGTATCAGCCCTACACCATTGACGTCATTGACCTCAATAATGTTTCCGAAACACTTCCTTTGGGGCAACCTTCAGCAGAGAGCGGCAAGGCTAGTTATGAAGCTATCCAAAAAGCAGTCGCGTTAGTCCTCAAAGATGAGGTAGCAGCTATCGTCACCTGCCCCATCAATAAAAAAAGTTTACATCTAGCCGGCCACCCCTTTCCAGGGCATACCGAGCTATTAGGCCATCTAACAAATTCCAAAGAACCCACGCTAATGATGGAGGGCAGTTCTTTACGTGTCGTTCTAGTGACAACACATCTGCCGCTAGACCAGGTCAAATCACAAATTTCTGAAAAAAAAGTTTTACAAACCATCCGGCTAACTCACGACTGGCTCCAAAAAAATGTTACAGAGGTTCCCCGCATAGCGGTTGTAGGACTCAACCCACATTCTGGAGATGGAGGTATTTTTGGCCAGGAAGAAACAGAGTTTATTATTCCCGCATTGAAGGTAGCGCAAAAAGAAGGCATCCAGGCAAGCGGCCCTCATCCGGCAGATGCTTTGTTCGCAAGAGCCTCATCAGAAAAATACGACGCGGTCATCTGTATGTATCACGATCAAGGTATGATTCCTGTAAAAATGAATGGCATGGGTGTAAATATAACCCTGGGCTTGCCAATTTTACGAACCTCAGTAGATCACGGCACAGCCTTCGATATAGTGGGACAAAACAAAGCCTCTGCTGAAAATCTTAAATTGGCGTTGAAAACTGCGGGGCGGTTGTCTCAATCTAGCCTTTCGATGCAATGAGAAAAAGGCCTCTCGGGCAAAATTTTCTTGTTGATCCTGAAATTACGCAAAAGATTATCGATTTGGCAAATATCCAACCCGAAGATAATATAGTAGAAATCGGACCGGGAAAAGGCGTTCTCACTCAACGACTCATCTCTATTATCCGTTCACTGACCGTAATAGAACTTGACCCTAAGTTATGCCGGGAAATGGAAAATCGATTTGGCAAAAATAGTCCAACATTCAGAATAATAGAAGGAGATGCCGCAAGATTTGATTACTCTTCAATAAAATCCGGGTTCAAGGTTGTATCCAATCTTCCTTATTATGCGGCCACCCATATAATGAAAAAATTGATCCATTTTGGCAGTCGGATTCAAACCATGACCCTGATGATGCAAAAAGAAGTTGTCGATCGACTGACTGCTAAACCGGGTAACAAGGAGTATAGTTCCTTATCAGTTTTTGTGCAGTACCACTGCAAAGTCGAACGATTATTAGAAATACCCAATACAGCTTTTTCTCCAAAACCTAAAATAGATTCTTCACTCTTTTCACTAGAACCTCTACCCCAGCCCAAAGTTCAGGTTGAAGATCCGCAATTATTTTTTAAAATAGTTAATGCGGCTTTTTTTCATAAACGAAAAATGTTGAAAAATAATTTAAAATCCTGGGAAAAATATTTTACTTGCGAACAGGGGCAAACTCGACTTGCAGGCATCGACCTTTCTCGACGAGGGGAAACCCTTTCTATGTCCGATTTTGCAAATATTGCTAATCACCTTTATTCCCAAAATGAATAATTCGAAAAATAAACAAGGAAAAGTTATTCTCATCGGTGCCGGGCCGGGGGACGTGGGGCTTTTAACTCTCCAAGGGAAGCACTGGTTGCAAAAAGCTGAGGTCATCCTTTACGACCATTTGGTTAACGAAGACCTATTGCGCTTTACTCAAAAGGAAACAGAAGTCATTTATGTTGGGAAAAAAGAAGGAGTTGCAACCCTTGATCAGGAAAAAATCAACTCGCTTCTTGTTGAAAAAGCAAAAAAAGGGAAAGTTGTCGTTCGATTAAAGGGTGGAGATCCTTTCATTTTTGGACGCGGAGGCGAAGAAATTCAAGCTGTCAAACAATCAAAAATTCCGTTTCTTGTGGTGCCGGGAGTCACATCAGTAACCGGGGTTGCTGCCTATGCCGGTATTCCTCTAACGCATCGAGACCTCTCTTCTACACTATCCATTATTACAGGAAGCAATGAAAAAAAACAGGGAGACATACATATCGACTGGGAAAGAATAGCTTCCAGAACAGGGACTCTTGTTTTCCTGATGGGTGCACGCAAATTACCATTGATTGCAAAAAAACTTATGAAGTTCGGTAAAAGTCCGGAAACACCGATAGCTGTAATCCAATGGGGAACAACCGCGCGCCAGAAGACCTGGAAGGGGACCCTTTCGACAATTGTAGAAACTTCATCAAAAGAAAAAATTTCTCCTCCCGCCCTCACCATCATCGGCGAAGTCGTTAATCTGAAACCCGAAATAGAATGGTATGAACATTTGCCTTTATTCGGAAAGACCATTGTAGTAACACGAAAAGGAGATCAGGCGGAAAGTATGATTGACCGATTGCGGGAACTTGGAGCCGAACCTTTTTTCTTCCCTGTCATCGAAACAGTTGAACCAAATGACTGGGCACCCCTTGACGAAGCATTGAATCATCTTTCCCGTTACGAGGGTCTAATTTTTACCAGTGTTAATGGAGTCCAATTTTTTTTCAAACGGCTTAAAGAAATCCAGCAAGACATCCGTAATTTAAAAGGCGTGCGGATCTTTACTATCGGACCTAAAACAGCTGATGCGGTTCGTGACCTAGGAATTCACGTAGACGTAGTCCCTGAGAATTTTGTCGCCGAATCCCTGATAGAAAGTATCGGCAAAGAAAATATTAACGGAAAACGCTTCCTGATCCCCCGTGCTACCGTTGCCCGAGAACTTCTGCCGGAAAAACTGCGGGAAATGGGAGCCCAGATTGATGTTGCTCCGGCTTACCAGACCATACTGCCAAGCTTAAAATCCGATACTCTAGCAAAAAGACTACAATCAGGGGACATCCAAGTCCTGACATTCACCTCTTCATCCACGGTCAAAAATTTTCTCGCTTTGACGGGTGAATCCCTAATCCCTGAAATAAAAAAAACTCGCATCGCCTGTATTGGCCCCATCACTGCCAAAACCGCAGAAGATGCGGGGCTCACCGTTGATATCATTCCAAAAGAATATACCGTTTCATCCCTTCTCGATGCTATTGAAGACTACTATAAAGCTTAATTTGCTTCTTTTTAACCACCGCTTCCCGTATAATTTCGTTATATTAATACCCCATACATCAGGATAAGGATGACAATATGTCAATAAGATCTATTCGAGTCAGCCACATAGTTTTATCCACTGAAGAACTTGCAAAGACCCTATTAGATCATCTTGGAGATGATGAATACAAAGACAAGGATATGCTGTACAAAATGTTTGCGAAAATGGCAAAAAAATATAGTGCCTGTGGAACTCGAAATAAAGGCGGCGATTTAGGCCTTCTCGAATTCAATACGGCAGCACCGGAACTTGAAAAAGCAGCAATGGAATCTCCTGTAGGAGAAGTTCGCGGCCCTATAAAAAGTAAATTCGGATACCATATTTTTATCGTCACCGAAGAAGAAAAGATGACAGATATGGGAATTGATGGTCTCACAACAACTGGTTTTGGCGCTGGAGACGGAACGCTCTAATTCTTTTCTCCCCTCACGATCTCTCATGCAACTCAAAGGCATTCATCACATTGCTCTTAACGTAAAAGATTTAGATCGGGCCGAGCAGTTCTATACTGATGTATTAGGATTCCAAGTCACACACCGCTTTTCCAAAGGATTGAGACATCTCATGTTGGAAACCGGAAATGCTGCTATCGCCCTTTTTGAAACTCCGAACCTCAAAGTCGAAGAAGCGATGAACCTTGTAAGTGAAGATGGTTATCTGCATCTTGCACTCGAAGCTGATCCGGCAGACTTTAAAACTATTATCAAAGAACTGCAAACTAAAAAGATACAAATCGACAATGGGCCTGTAAAAAGGGGAAATGGAGAATCTGTCTATTTTAATGACCCCGACCATAACCATTTAGAAATTCATTGTGACCACCCCAAATGATCGAATCTATCCTTGAAAAATCCATTGCTGGACAACGCCTAGAACCTTCTGAAGCAGTGGAACTGTTCGCTACAAAAGACATCCTCCTGCTGGGCAACGTGGCATCACGGCTGACACGAAAAAAGCTTAAAGATAATAAAACCATAACTTATATTGTTGACCGCAATATCAATTACACCAATGTCTGCGTTACCGACTGTTCATTCTGCGCTTTTTATCGAAAGGAACCGGATCAAGATGCCTATGTCCTTCCCTTTGAGACCATTGGGGAAAAAATCGAGGAGACCCTGGCCGTTGGTGGGCGACAAATATTGCTGCAGGGCGGACACAATAACAACCTGAAAATCGATTATTTTGAAGACCTGTTCAAAAATATTAAAGCCAAGTACAATATTCATCTTCACGCCCTTTCTCCTTCTGAAATTCTTCATACCAGCCGGATCTCTAAAATATCCTTAAATGAAACCTTAAAAAGGATGAAAGTTGCCGGATTGGATTCCATACCCGGTGGCGGAGCAGAAATTCTTGTGGATCGTGTAAGGCAAATCATTAGTCCGAAAAAATGCAGCAGCGATGAATGGCTTGAGGTCATGGAACAAGCACACAGAATGGACATCCCAACCACCGCGACTATGATGTTCGGGCATGTGGAGACCCTGGAGGAACGCATCGAACACCTAGATCGACTGCGCCAACTGCAGGATAAAACTGGAGGCTTCACCGCTTTTATTGCCTGGGGGTTTCAGCCGGGGAATACCGAGTTACAAGGCCAGACAGGAATCAAAACAGCAGTGAGTGGTTTCGAATACCTAAAGACTTTAGCCATCAGCAGAATTTTCCTCGATAACTTTGATAACCTACAATCTTCCTGGGTAACACAAGGACCCAAAATCGGCCAGGTTTCTCTTTACTACGGCGCCAATGATATGGGAAGCACGATGATGGAAGAAAATGTGGTAGCCGCGGCAGGCACTGTCTACTGTCTGGATGAAGAAGAAATTAAAAGGCTTATCATCGACGGCGGCTTCGCTCCGCAACGCCGCAATATGCAATACCAACCGGTAGATTAAATCAATAATTTATATTTTAGAAAAATCAGCTCCATCCTATAATTGTTTCCAATGAAAAATCCTCTCATTCCTGAAGATTCTCCTTTCCTGACTCATGACACTCGTAAAAGTCGATGGGCGATTCCCTACCATTGGGAATGTCTGAACGCGAGACTTAAGGTACTGCTCACTCAAAATCAGAAGTGCATCAAAGGGAAAAAAATTCTAGATGTCGGATCACATATGGGAACCTTTGCCTATGCAGCTCTTCAATCCGGTGCAGATTTTATTCATGGATTAGATTCAGAAGAAAAAATGATTACTCTCGGAAAGAATTTATTTCAAGAGCTGGACGTTGCTAAGAAAAGTTATTCCATGGAAGTCTGCGATGCCCTGCAATACCTGGAGAACATAGAAGAAGAAAGTTTTGATATGGTTTTCTGCCTGGGAATGCTTTACTACACAACAGAACCTTATCGATTACTCAAACTCATGCTTCGGGCAACAAAAGAAACTGTGATAATAGATACTTTCACAGCCAGCTACGCTGCTATCCAGGGAAAAGATGCTCCCCAGGTTTATAAAAATATAAATGATGAAACTCTAAAGCTTCCAATACTTCTCACGGCTTTGACGCAACCTGAAAAAAAAGATTACACCCTTCCGCATTCTTTTGGGTATAAAAACAAAAATCTCGGCATTATCACGCTACCAAGTGCAGAGCTTTTAGAAATCTGGTTTCAATCACTGGGTGCTGGCTTTAAGAAACTGGATTGGTCTACCTACAAAACCCGGCCGTGCACTTACCACGACCTACTAAACCCAGAACAGAAAAAGTCTTCCCACTGGGCCGATGTTTATACAAGCGGTGTTCGTGTTTCCTACCTACTACACAAGTAAAAAAGATTTAACAATTTCGGTCAACGGCTATAAAGCTTATTTGCTTCGGCTGCAATTTTTCCGTGGAGATATAAAACCAACCAGCGCTTACCTCCCTCTTTAACAACACTAAACACCACATCGCGGAAGAGGATTCCTGGCTGCTTTTTCTGTAAAGTTCTATACAAAGTATGAGACCATTTTGCAATGCGACCAACCTGGTACCTGCTCATCCAATCAAAAATTCTATACTCGCCAAGAGGAAGGACCATTGTTTTTGCTTGTGTCAATTGAGTGATTCGAATTTTTAAAATTTTATTCAACACCGGTTTCTGAGTCAATCGTCCTATTTGTTCCAAAGCGTCGGAAACAGATTTAAGCAAGTCAAAAACACGTACTTCATAAATTGGCAAGTTAGATTCAGAATGGTAATATCTGGCGATTTGGTCTACCAAACTAAAATAATTTTTCCCTACCTTCTTCCAGGAAATTGATACCGTGGAAAAAAGAATTTCTTTTTTCATAGACTCTACAATTTGTTGCACATTTTCAGAAAGAGGAGACTCCACTTCATCATGAAGACAGTCCAATCCGGCAAGAATTTCTTCCGCCTCCACATCTTCATCTATTGAATTATCGCCGTAAACCTTAAGCGAAGCTTCACCCACCAACAACAACCACTGCACCAGGAGAGATCGGACCACCATTATTTGTAGCTTTCTAAATAGTGGTCTTAATAGGAGGTTTTTTATTTCTGAAGTATTTTTCTTAACATTATTTTTTTCAACGGAGGACGTGGAAAAACTCTCTAAAACCTGAATTAGCCTAAAACGCGTTATATAATTAATCCGAGGTAAATGAATAATATGTAGAATTTTTTGATTTGCCTCTTGCAATACCGCAAGAATATCTCCCAGGCGCGCTTGTTCTATTGGGACCGTAGAATTAGGATGATAGATAGAAGAGATTTTTTCTATTAAAGAAATGGTTTCAAATTTAAATTTCCATTTCTTCAAATCTGTCTTTTGTAGTTGATCGCAAGCTATTAATGTTTCTTGAATAGCCCTTTGTTCGTTTTCAGAAGTCGTTGTGCCGCCTCGTATTCTAAATGAGTCTCTTTGCCTCTTCATCCACGACAGAAGATGATAGCCTCCTATAAGATAATTCGCTATGCTGGCAATTGCTCCGAACACAATGACTCCCAGTAAAAGAACCAAGAGAATATCAAAGGTTGCCATAACGCATCTCTCTTTTAATATATTGAAGAATAAACATTAATGTTATATTAAATTCATGTGCTTCCAGCACTTGAGAAGCATTCGAATAAAACTTGAATAGATAAATGAAATTTATCCGCCACTTCCATAAAATTTTAACATTGATCCTGTTTGTTCTGATTTTAACTCAATGTAGCGAAAAAAATAGTAGAGAATATGTTAAGGAAGGATTAGAACATTTAAAACACGAACAATATGATTCCGCCCGTAAATCTTTTTTAAAAGCTATAGAAAAAGATGCAAATAATGCTGAAGGTTATTATGGTCTTGGAGGCATTTATAATTATGAAAAAAAATTAGAAGACGCTGAACGTGCATTTAAAACCGTCTTAAAAATTGACCCCACCCATCATAACGCATGGTATAGCCTGGGTTTTACCTACGAATTAATGGGAAAGAAAGATGAAGCTGAGGCAAGTTATAAAAAATATCGTCGCTTGAAACGGGAAATAGATTCGCTCATGAACCAGGAAAAACATTGAGACTGATCGTTGCTTTCATTTTTATATTTATCTGGGGAAGTGCCTGTGCTCCTGTAATAAAACACCAAAAGAAATATGGAAAACCCGATTATTCCAAATCCTATAATAAAAAATCTCCACAAATTTCCATTCGGGGAAAAAATAAAAAGCCAAACACACTAAAAAGCTTTTCTCCTTTTATTAGTAAAAACTCCCTAGCTCCCACTATTTTAAATGAAAAGGACCAAACCCTGATGATCCTAATTGATCAAGGTAAATACCTTTTTGGAGCGAAAAAAATAACAGCTCGTAAGTCAAAATATCCCAATGAGCAAAATTCTCAATTTGTAATGCTATCTGCTTTCTATATTGATAGGACAGAAACCACAGTAGCAAATTTCAAGAAATTTCAACCCCGATACAATGAAAAACCTTATGCCGACGGTAAGCCCTGCCCACAATGCCCTGCTATGGGAATCGAATGGAAGCAGGCCTATAAATATTGCAAATGGGCTGGCAAGCGTTTACCAAATGAATTGGAATGGGAAGCGGCTGCCCGAGGCAATTCAACCTTCACTTGGCCTTGGGGAAATGATTATCTACCTCAAAATGCCAATACCTTTGGGAAGGAAGACGGACATTTGTTTGCCGCACCGGTTGCTTCTTTTCCTATGGGAGCAAGCCCTTTTGGGGTGATGGATATGTCGGGTAATGTTTGGGAATGGGTAAAAACAGAAAGCAAAAGTTCGCATGTTGTCAAAGGCGGTGGCTGGACAAGCTATAAAAACCAATCAAAAATATCTTTTCGCAATTCAGTCGATGCAAAACTGAAAAATCCAACCTTCGGCTTCCGCTGCGCCCGTAGCTAGCACAGCATAAAATGGAGTGAAGTAAGTTAAAAAAATATCGTAAAAGGCGTATAGGTTATTACTAACCGGTGGGGAATTGATTTTTTGCCTAGAAAGCAGAGAGGCCGGCGAAGAAATCGCCGGCCGGACTCCTGCTGACTTTAAATTAGACTAGGCGGGTTTGAATCAGGAGCAACCTGAAGTCGCTCCGCAGCTCACGCATTTTAAACACGTACCATTTCGCACTAGTGTCAGGCTACCGCATTCTTGACAAGCATCTCCCTCATATCCTTTAAGCTTAGCAATCACAGCTGTATTGGGGACAGTAGCTCCCTGATGTGCATTCAAATTAGCGGCACCGTTGCCATTACCATGACCGTTGCCATTACCATTTCCGTTGCCATTACCATTTCCGTTACTGGGGATAGCCTCAATTACAGGGGTAATTTGAACACTGGTTTCCTTTGAAAAAGCTTCCTTTTCTTCATCCTTTAAAACAGGAGGCACAACCTTATCATCGTCCTCATCACTCGACTGTTGATTTTTTTTACCAATGGAATCGGATCTTAAATCATCCGGGGTCACCTGTGCCAAATCGTTACGACCAAGGTAGGTGATTGCTAGCTCGCGGAAAATATAATCTATGGTGGATGTGGACATACTAATAGATTTATTTCCTGTAACCAATCCATTGGGTTCAAAGCGGGTAAAAACAAAAGCATCTGAAAATTCATCAAGAGGCACCCCGTGCTGCAGTCCCAGTGAGATGGCAATCGCAAAGCAGTTCATCAAACTTCTATAGGCTGCACCTTCTTTATGCATATCGATAAAAATTTCACCGAGAGAGCCATCATCGTATTCACCAGTTCTAAGGTAAACTTTGTGTCCGCCAATAGATGCTTTCTGGGTATAGCCTTTACGCCGATGCGGCAAAGCTCGACGTTTGTTCTGAATTATCTTTACCACCTGTTCTGCAGCTTTCACAGCCGGCGCAATCGGAGTAGCAGCAACCTCAGTGTTTTCCATTTGTAGTTGTTTAAAACTTTCGACCGCCACGCTGTTTAGTGGTTGGCTGAGTTTAGATCCATCTCGATATACAGCGGTTCCTTTCAGCATGAGTTTCCAGCTAAGCATATGGGCCTTTTCTACATCTTCTATGCTGGCATCGTTTGGCATATTGATAGTTTTGGAAATAGCTCCTGAAAGAAAGGGTTGAGCCGCAGCCATCATTTGGATATGTGCCTCCGGAAGAATAAATCGCTCGCCATATCTTCCGCACTTGGCAGCACAATCAAAAACCGAGTAATGTTTTTCTTTCAAATGTGGAGCATTCTCGACCGTCATGCGACCACAAATAAAATCGTTGGCAGATTGAATTTCTTCATCGGTATACCCCAAATGTGACAATAAATTAAAAGTAATGGAGTCGAGTTGCTCATCCGACAAATTCAAAACGTCTTTGCAGAATTTTTCGCCCAATACAAACTTGTTAAATGCAAAGCTGATATCAAAAACCCGTGGAAGTTCTAGTTGGATATTATCGATCACCTCATCAGAAAACCCTTTTGTCTTTAAAGAAGTGCGATTAATATAAGGAGAAGAATCCAGGCTCCCTGATCCCACACAATAATTAACAATTTCTTTAATCTCTTCTGGCTTATATCCCAATCGTCGCAAAGCGCCGGGAACCGATTGGTTGATGATTTTAAAATAACCACCGCCAGCAAGTTTTTTGTATTTGACCAACGCATAGTCGGGCTCGATACCAGTCGTATCACAATCCATTAACAGTCCAATGGTGCCTGTTGGCGCGATGCAAGTGGTTTGAGCATTGCGGAAACCATGTTTTTCTCCCAGAGCCAAAGCATCGGCCCATTCCTTTTGCGCAGCATCCAGAAGATAAGCGGGGCAATGCTCTGCTTGAATTCCTTGGGGGAAAACGGTGAGCCCGTCGTAATCTTTAGCATCAACATTATGTGCTGCCCGCGAGTGGTTTTTCAGCACACGCAGCATGGATGATTTATTTTTTTCATAATGGGTAAATGCTCCCAGTTCTTTTGCCATTTCGGCGGACATTGTGTAGGAAGATCCTGTCGTTATAGCAGAAATTGCGCCGGCAATAGCCCGACCCTTTTCAGAGTCGTAAGGAATACCCATGACCATGAGCATCGCGCCTAGGTTTGCGTAACCCAAACCAAGAGTGCGGAACTCATAACTCTTTTGTGCAATCGCTTTATTTGGAAACTGCGCCATAGAGACAGAGGTTTCAAGAGTGAGAGTCCACAATCGGCAAGCGTGTCGATAGTTTTCAACTTCAAATAACCCTTTTTCCTCGTTATAAAAGTTCATCAGGTTTATCGAGGCAAGGTTGCAGGCTGTATCATCGAGGAACATATATTCAGAACATGGGTTGGACGCTCGAATCTCGCCATCTTCAGGGCAGGTATGCCATTCGTTGATGGTTGTATGAAATTGAAGTCCCGGATCGGCACTAGACCATGAAGAAAAATTCACCTTATCCCAGAGATCTCTCGCAGACAAAGTTTTGGCGATTTTACCATCTGTTCTACGAACCAGGTTCCAGTCCCTATCGCATTCAACACTTCTCAAGAATTCGTTGCTGAGTCGAACTGAATTGTTGGAGTTTTGCCCAGAGACGGTCAGATAACCCTCAGAAGTCCAACTGGTATCATACTCTTCAAACTCAATATCCTTGATGCCCTGCTTCGCCAACTGGATAACTCGATAAATATAATTTTCAGGGATAAAACAATCGAGGGCTTTGCGTACGGCTTTTCTAAGTACTTTATTTTTCTGTACTTCAAAACGAGTTTCCTCTGTTAAACCCTCAGTCCAGCAGCCTTGTATAATATTTTTCAGACAACGGCGTGTGATCCGGCTTCCAGCTGCTAGAGCCGCAACTTTTCTTTCTTCCTTGACCTTCCATTCGATGAACTCCTCGATATCCGGATGATCCATATCAAGAGTGACCATTTTTGCAGCCCTTCTCGTGGTTCCCCCAGATTTAATAGCTCCAGCAGCACGATCGCCAATTTTCAAAAAGCTCATCAGACCTGAAGATTTTCCACCTCCCGATAATCCCTCCCCAGAACCGCGAAGATTGGAAAAGTTACTTCCTGTTCCCGAGCCAAATTTAAACAAGCGCGCCTCTTGCCGCCACAAATCCATGATTCCGCCATCCCCCACCAAATCATCATCAACAGAAAGGATAAAGCATGCATGCGGCTGTGGTCTTTCATAAGCATTTTTGGATTTTTTTAATTTCCCTGTTTCTTCATCAAAATAGTAATGACCCTGCGCCGGACCCTCCAAACCGTAGGCCCAATTGATTCCCGTATTGAACCATTGCGGAGAATTAGGAGCCGCAAGCTGACGGATCAGCATATAACGCATTTCATCGTAATAATTGCGAGCCGATTCTTCATTTTTGAAACAGTTTTTCTTCCAGGCCCAATATGTCCAGCACCCAGCTAGTCTATGAACCACTTCTTTAGAAGTAGCCTCTCGAGTATATTGATCTGAAATCGGAATTTGGTTCAGCGCCTCTTCATCCGGCACCGATGGGCAAAGCCACTCGGGTATTCCCGGTTCGAATTTCTTTTTCAACCGTGCCGGAACACCTGCTTTGCGAAAATATTTTTGCGCGATGATGTCCACCGCCACTTGAGACCACGTATCCGGAACAAGAACGTTCTTGATCTCAGCAACCAAAGAACCATCAGCGTTATTGATTTTTGACACCCGTTCGACAAATCGAATCCCATCGAAGGGATCCTGAAATTCTTTGGTAAATTTCCGATCAATTCGCATAAAACCGCTCCGTCAAATCTGAATTTAATGGTGTCAACAAACCTAGAAACTTATATAAATACCGGGTATATTCCTCTTCTCTTGTCCACACCCTTATTAATAGGCCTTTATAAATCAAATACAACACAAAACATCCATATTTTGTGTTGTCAAACAAAATATATACAAGATGTAGGGTTGTCAACGAAATTCTGTGACCTGTTTGCAACTTTCGACCAAGCCCACAAACCATAAAGGTTTCTGGCCCCCGAGAAATTCAGAATATAGACGAATAAAAAGCAAAAATCAATATGCTAATTTCAACAATCAATTTAATACTTTGTTTTTAATGGTTTACAGAGGTAAAAATTTGATATTTTCTTCGCAAGCTGATTTTAAGGCTCGGACCAGCTTATCGCTATCTTACCCACAAATTCCATTAGGTGAAACGGGCTTTCATTGGAATTTTCAGTCAATTTTATATGGGTAGCATCAACTCGGTCTTGCCCAAAAGTAGGGTCCATCGCTTTCCATTCACCCACAAAAACTTCCGGCCAGGCATGGTAAAGAAATCCTTCATACTCTTTGGAGTAAACTAACCCATTGACAATTCGAGTGGGAATTCCAGAAGCTCGAGTAAGAGCGGTAAACAAATAGGTATGTGACTGGCACTCACCGCGCTTTTCAAGGAGAGCATCCAAGGCAGTTACCGTATCTACCATTTCCTTCTTCAGGTTTAGATGCACCCATAAATTAATATCCTTTGCCAATTGCCATTTACTTTTTCCATCGGCAGACAGCTCCCTTGCCAACGCTTGGATCATCTTATGACGTGACTGCACCTCGGCAGTCTCTTCTAAATATTTTGGGTCTTGTTCCGTCT
This sequence comes from Nitrospinales bacterium, assembly GCA_022450865.1. Taxonomy (GTDB): domain Bacteria; phylum Nitrospinota; class Nitrospinia; order Nitrospinales; family VA-1; genus UBA8687. The sequence goes on from JAKUOQ010000017.1 coordinate 17,607, forward strand.
CATCTTTTTTCTGCCCCGTGCGGTCCATTTTTTTTGGCTCACTTTTAATCCTTAAAGTGGTGATGTAATTTCCATCCTCCTGCTTTTCAACTTTTATTATTTTTTGTCGATGATCTTCCGGAATCGCCTCAGGCGAACTCACAGGATGAATTCGATAAACCAGGTCATAGGTATTTTTCGGTCGCGGCACAGGCTTATTGGGTTTTACAAGACTCATGGTTATGACACTGCTTAGTGTCATTGCCTCATCTATTTTTTGCGCCACCTGTGGCCTTTCTTTGAACGATTCAAACCCCATATTCGTAGATTCACGATAAACCGTACCATCATGCGAAACCCATATCATCGTTTCCATTCCACTGAACCGTTGACGAATCACAAACGTATCGATAGATTTCCCTTCATATTGCAGCGTTTCTTGTCTCAAGATTTTATATTCCAAGTCAACCATCAGTTGTAAAGGCTCCATGAATAATCGCAACTCCCCACGCTGCCCCACTTTTAATCCCTCCGAAACCAAATTAATAAGAAAGGTCGAAGAAGGGACAGTTTTTTCAGTAAACTTCACCGTTTTTTCTTTATCATAACCCAGCGATTTCGTTCGATAGTGAAGTTCATTACCCTCCATCTTTCCTTCCACCTGTTGTCGGTGTCCCGAGATTTCCTGCAATAGAGAAAAACTCGATAACTTTAAGTCAGGGCTGAGTCGGGTTTTATGTTTAATAATGGTGGACTGATCAATCGACTTCGACCGAATTTTGAAAAACACCGTCGAATCCATCACAATACCTTCTGGACTCCAGCGGGTTTTCGATTTGGTGAAACCCATCTTTTTACCCTTATAATAGGTGCCTAACCAGTCTTCCCTCTCTCCTGCACCTTCGAACAACGGCTGAGAATGCGCAATATGGGCAAAAATCAGAAATACTAAATTGAGAAATAACTTCATCATGGTCTACTTTATTGGAACATGGCAAAAATGAATCTACAAGACAAAGAATTCTGGGGGTAAAGATTCACCCACCCGGCATGCAAAGAAATCTAATGCAAGAAGATGGGAAGCCGTGCTACTATTGTAGTTTTACATTTTGTACAATTTTTTTTAAAACTTATGATTGACCCACAAAAGATACCGACCTACCTTACTTTTGATGATGTTTTATTGCTGCCTGCATACTCTAAGGTCTTACCTGCGAATGTGGATCTTTCTACCCGTTTGACCCGAAAAATCAAACTAAAATGCCCGTTGATCGGAGCACCGATGGACACTGTTACCGAAACGAATTTAGCTATTGCACTGGCACAGGAAGGTGGCATTGGCATCATTCATCGAAACCTCACCTCAGAAAGACAGCGAAAAATGGTAGACAAGGTCAAACGCTCGGTGAGCGCAATGATCCCCGATCCAATCACTATGGAACCTGAACAAAAAATCAGCGAAGCGCTTCAAGTAATGAAAAAATACAATATCACTGGAATTCCTATAACCCAGAAGAAAAAACTGGTCGGCATTTTAACAAACCGAGACTTGAGGTTTGAAACCAACCTCAACAAAAAAATAAAATCCCTGATGACCTGTGAAGATCTTGTCACCATCCCTGAAGGCACCCCCCTTTTAAAATCGAAAGAGATCCTGCACGACAACCGAATTGAAAAATTATTGGTGGTAGACAAAAAAGGAAACCTTAAAGGATTGATAACCATAAAAGACATAGAAAAAGCTGGGCGATTTCCTAATGCTGCAAAGGACTCCAAAGGCCGATTGTTGGTTGGGGCCGCACTGGGTGTTACCCAGAATCCGGAACAACATATTGAGGACTTGGTACGAGTTGGACTAGATGTACTGGTTATTGACAGCGCACACGGCCATTCGGAAAAAGTACTGAGTACCATACGCAAAATCAAAAAATCTTTTCCAAAATTGCAAGTCATTGGTGGCAACGTTGCCACAGCGGAGGGAACCGCAGCGCTGATCAAAGCGGGTGTTGATGCTGTGAAGGTGGGAATCGGCCCCGGCTCTATTTGCACCACACGAGTTGTGAGTGGGGTTGGTGTCCCACAAATTTCGGCGGTTGCCGAGTGCGTGAAAGTTGCGGCAAAGAAAAATATCCCTGTCATTTCAGATGGCGGAATAAAACTCTCTGGAGATGTCACTAAAGCCATCGCTGCGGGAGCCAGCACCGTAATGATAGGATCTTTATTTGCAGGTACAGAAGAAAGCCCAGGCGAAAAAATTCTTTATCAAGGCAGAAGCTACAAAGAGTATCGTGGAATGGGTTCGATCGGTGCTATGTCGCGGGGTTCGAGTGACCGTTATTTTCAGGAACTCGAACTATCCGAAAGCAAACTGGTACCCGAAGGAGTGGAAGCACGCATACCTTACCGGGGTGCCCTTTCATTTACGGTCCACCAATTGCTAGGAGGCCTTCGTGCCGGAATGGGTTACTGTGGTGCCGCCTCCATTGACGAGTTAAGGGAAAACACTTCCTTTATTAAAATCACCTCTTCTGGACTGCGCGAAAGCCATGTCCACGATGTGATCGTCACTAAAGAAGCACCTAATTACCACATCGACTAGAATTTCTTAGAAAATATTCATTGAAGTTGATTCCTACTTGAGCAAACTCAAAATGACATATCCGACCTGAGTTTAATCAAACAAAAATTTTATCTATAAAATCCGTAAAACATGGCAGACCTACTCCACGAACAAAAAGTTCTTATTCTAGATTTTGGGTCCCAGTACACTCAAAACATCGCCCGCAAAGTCCGCGAGTGCCAGGTTTATTGTGAAATCCACCCCTGCACCATGACGTTGGAAGCAATCTCCGAGTTCAAACCAAAGGGAATTATTTTATCAGGTGGTCCGGCGAGTGTTCTCGATTCAGGCTCTCCCATATGTGATTCGAAACTGTTTGAACTGGGAATTCCCGTTTTGGGTATTTGTTATGGAATGCAATTAATCACTCACCTGTTGGGAGGTAAAGTCAACCCTTCGGATCACCGTGAATTCGGTCGCGCCGAATTGATGCTTAAAGAGTTTTCGCATTTATTTGAAGATGTCAAAAGCAATACCACCGTTTGGATGAGTCACGGCGATCGAATTTCTAAGCTACCCAATAAATTTAAATCTATCGCTTTCACGGGCAATTCGCCGCTGGCTGCAATTGAGAATCCCATAGCAAAAATTTATGGCCTGCAATTTCACCCGGAGGTAGTTCACACTGTTGAAGGTGGAAAAATTCTAAACAATTTTCTATTTAAAATCTGTAAATGTGCTGCTAATTGGAAAATGGAATCGTTGATGGAATATATGATCGAGGATATTCGCAAACAGGTCGGCAATGAAAAAGTAATCTGCGGACTAAGTGGTGGTGTAGACTCTTCTGTGGCCGCTGTTCTGATACACAAAGCCATCGGCGATAATCTTTATTGCCTGTTCATCGATAACGGACTCCTGCGATCCGGAGAAAGAGATAAGGTAGAAAAAACCTTTCGCGATAATTTCAACATTAACCTAGATGTGATCGATGCTTCAGACAAGTTTCTGAATAAACTGAAAGGCGTCACTGATCCCGAAAAAAAACGCAAATCCATCGGCAACACATTCATAGATGTGTTTGAAGAAGAAGGTAAACGTCTGGGCGACTTCACATTTCTAGCACAGGGAACCCTGTATCCTGATGTGATTGAATCCATATCTTTTAAGGGGCCCTCGGCGGTAATCAAATCGCACCACAATGTAGGTGGTTTGCCCGAGAAAATGAATTTAAAATTACTCGAACCTTTCCGCGAATTATTCAAAGACGAAGTCCGCAAATTGGGAAGAGAGATGGGCATATCTGATGAAATCATCAACCGTCAACCTTTTCCCGGACCCGGATTGGCTATACGAATTCTGGGAAACATTACACGTAAAAGGCTAAAAATCCTCTGCGCAGCAGACAAAATTATATTGGAGGAAATAAAAAAGGCAGGACTCTATAACGACCTCTGGCAATCCTTTGCTGTATTACTTCCCGTTAAGACCGTTGGAGTAATGGGTGATTCACGAACATATGAAAACGTGATTGCCATTCGAGCGGTCACCAGCACCGATGGCATGACGGCAGACTGGGCTCATTTACCTTATGAATTACTCGGCACTTTTTCCAACCGAATCATCAACGAAGTCCATGGTGTCAACCGCGTGGTTTACGATATCAGCTCCAAACCTCCTGGCACCATCGAATGGGAATGACAAATTCCACCTAGAATGGGAATAAAGGACATGCTCTCAAAGTTAAGATCTATTTCAATCAATCTCGGTCTTAGCCTTATCAGCATAATCTTGTTTATATTGATGATGGAACTGGTCTTTCCAAAGATTCTGCACAAACTACCCTTGCCCTTTTATCTGGGGTTGGGGAAAGATTATAAAATACTTGGTCAATACCATAAAAAATCTGTTATTCCCGTTGACTATATTGCCATTGCTGGGGATTCCCATGCTTTGGG
>JAKUOQ010000170.1 GCA_022450865.1 Nitrospinales bacterium
CCAAATTTTATGAAGATAAAGAAGCCTATTCCTTTCAAACTCAGGTATTTTTTCTACTGAGCCGGTACAAGCAGTATATGGAACTAGCACAAAGAGATCTGTTCAATTCGGTCGTTGTAATTGACTATTTATTTCAACGCGACAAAGTTTTTGCCCGTCTCAACTTGGAAGACCATGAGTTTAATTTATACGAACAGATTTTTAGCCTGATCAATGCCAAAGCTCCAAAACCGGATTTAGTCATTTATTTACAAGCGAGCACAGAAGTGTTGCAAGAAAGAGTCGCTAAACGAGGACGGGAATACGAAGCATTTATGGACTCCGATTACCTCGACTCTGTAAACAAAGCGTTCGATAATTTCTTTTTTTATTACTCAGAAACACCGCTTTTAGTTATAAATACCAATGATATCGACTTTGTTGAAAAAAAATGTGACCTTGAGGAGTTGATAAATAAAGTCAACAACCATAAAATAGGACGAGAATATTACAATCCGCTTGGATCCTAACGGACCGGGACGGAGAAAGGTTCAAATCGACAAGTAAACGTTTAAAACAAGAAGACCCTTTACGGCTTCAAGTTTTAGTCGACGTTTCTAAAGTCAAGTTGCTTCTCTTTCGGCAAGTGCCGAGGGATATTGGCAATTTTTTCTGGCCTCCCGCTCCCACCTGTTTAACTCCAAGCCAAAACCGTAAATAAAAATGAAGACTCAGCCTGTCACCGTTCCTGCTATTACGGCAAGAAAAAATTCAGGAAAAAAAATCACTGCTTTGACGGCTTACGATTACAGCTTCGCAAAATTGCTGGATACCACCCCAATCGATATTTTGCTGGTGGGTGACTCATTAGGAATGATTTCCCAGGGCCATGAAAACACTCTTTCGGTAACTCTGGAAGATGTGATCTACCACACACGTTCGGTAAGGCGAGGGGCACATCGGGCATTAATCGTGGCCGACATGCCTTTCATGTCTTATCAGGTTTCCGTTGAACAGGCAGTAACCAACGCCGGTCGTTTGGTTCAGGAAGGTCGAGCAGCAGCTATAAAACTAGAGGGTGGAGCACGAGTTGCGAACCAAGTCCACGCCATTGTTCAGGCAGGAATTCCCGTTATGGGGCATGTTGGTTTGACGCCACAGTCGATCCACCAATTCGGTGGATACAAAGTTCAAGGGAAAACTTTTCTCGACTCAAAGCAAGTCAAACAGGATGCAAAGGATTTGCAAAAGGCAGGTGCATTCTCTCTTGTTCTGGAAGGAATACCTCAGGAACTTGCTACCGAAATTACCCATGATCTGAAAATTCCTACCATTGGAATCGGTGCCGGGTCCAAATGTGATGGCCAAATTCTAGTAATACATGATCTACTTGGATTGAACCCTGAATTTACTCCAAAATTTGTCAAACGCTACGCTGAATTATCAGATGTTATTCAAAACGCTGTCACCGAATTCATTGATGAAGTTCATAGCGAAGTGTTTCCTGGCCCGGAACATACATATAATTTGAAAAAAGGCGCTCTCAAGAAGGTGAATCATGACCGCTGAACTAAAACAAAAAACCGTCGTGGTTTCAACCATTGACGAAATAAAAAAATTAACTGATACATTCCGTGGAGGAACCATAGGCCTGGTGCCTACCATGGGATACTTGCACAATGGCCATATGAATCTGGTAAAACAATCCCTAAATAAATGCGACCATACCGTGGTCAGTATTTTCATCAATCCCAGACAATTTAGTCCAAGTGAAGACCTTGATATATATCCGAATAACCTGTCTGGAGATATAGAAAAACTTGAATCCATAGGAGTTGATGTGCTGTTTTACCCCGACAGGGACACGATATACCCTGAAGGATTCAAAACCAATATACAAGTTGATGGAATTACCCAGCATCTGTGTGGAAAAAGTCGGCCTGATTTATTTAAAGGAGTGGCAACTGTAGTTCTAAAATTGTTTAATATTGTTCGTCCACAACATGCATTTTTTGGTGAAAAGGATTGGCAACAACTTGCAGTTATTGAAACTATGACCCGAGATTTAAATATAGATGTTCACATTCATCGGGTCCCATTAATCCGCGAGCCTGATGGCCTGGCCATGAGTTCACGCAATAGCAATTTATCTCCTGAAGAAAGAAAGAAAGCTCTTTCCCTTTCAAGGTCATTAAATGATTCTAAAGAAAAAGTTAATAAAGGAATCACTTCTTCAAAGCAGTTGCGACAGAATATAAAAAGCATAATTACCGCTGAATCTGGAACCCAAATTGATTATATTTCTATTTGCGATCCTATAAGCTTAGAAGAAAAGCAAGAAGTAAAAGGCCGTACGTTGATCGCACTGGCAGTAAAAATCGGGCCT
>JAKUOQ010000171.1 GCA_022450865.1 Nitrospinales bacterium
CAATTCGTCTAGGGCATAGTTATGTTGGGTCCGAACACTTATTATTAGGTCTTAGTAGGGAAGACTCGGGACTCGGGTCTAAAATTTTTGATATTTACGATTGTAATATTGAAGATATACGAGCAATGGTAGAAGATATGATCAAAACTTCGGGCGGGACAATGACACTGGGACATTTGCCATTGACGCGTCGAGCCGAGCGTATTCTTCGGAATGCTTTTAATGAAGCATCTACAATGGGAGCAACCATTGCAGATGACGAGCATCTCCTTTTAGCTATTCTTAAAGAAACAGAAGGCATTGCTTACGAAGTTCTTAACGCGCACAATTTGGATTACGATAGTGTGGTTGATTTGATAAAGGATGATGGTCAGGAACAAAAATCTGGTACGCCAGCAAAAAGGAAGAAAGAAAAAACAATCAAATCGAAAACACCGGCATTAGACCATTTTTCAAGAGATATTACTCAAGCTGCCAGACAAGGAAAGCTTGACCCTGTTATTGGTCGCAAGGATGAAATTGAGCGCGTAGCACAAATTTTATCACGGCGTAAAAAGAACAACCCTGTTTTAATCGGCGAGCCAGGTGTAGGGAAAACGGCCATAATAGAAGGGCTGGCGCAAAGAATTATTTACAAGGATGTTCCACGCTTAATTCACAATAAACGTATTTTATCTCTTGATTTAGCCGGACTTGTGGCAGGTACAAAATATCGTGGCCAGTTTGAAGAACGTATAAAAACTGTTATGGTTGAACTAGAAAAAACGGATAACCTGATATTATTTATTGATGAACTACATACACTTGTTGGGGCTGGTGGTGCTTCCGGTTCTCTTGATGCTTCCAACATGTTTAAGCCGGCACTTGCTCGTGGAGATATCCATTGTATCGGAGCAACGACATTAGATGAATATCGGAAATATGTAGAAAAAGACGGTGCGCTGGAACGCCGTTTTCAGAAAATAAATGTTGTACCTCCATCTGTAGATGAATCTATTGCGATTCTTAAGGGTCTTCAACCCAGATACGAAAAACATCACAATGTTAGTTATGATGAGGAAGCGATTGAAGCCTGCGTTCAACTTTCCTATCGATATATCACTGATAAATTTTTACCCGATAAAGCTATAGATATCATGGATGAAGCCGGTTCTCGAGCTCATATGCTGAATATGAAAGTACCTCAGGAAGTCATCGATCTCGAGCTAGAAATTGAAAAAGTCCGTTTGGAAAAAGATTCAGTTGTGGTTGCTCAAAAATTTGAAGATGCTGCAAATCTTCGTGATACTGAACAAAAATTGATTCGGAAATTGAACAATCTTCAAAAAGACTGGCAATTGAATGAGGAGTCCAACCCTATTCGAGTAACAGAAGATAGTATTGCAGACGTGGTTTCTATGGTCACTCGGATTCCCGTACGAAAAGTAGCACAATCTGAAGGGCAGAAACTTTTAAAAATGAAAGATGAAATGTCTGAAAATATCATTGGGCAAAATCGTGCAATTGAGAGTTTAAGCCGAGCGATTCAGCGCTCCCGGGCAGGACTAAAAAGTCCTCATCGTCCAATAGGTGTTTTCCTTTTTTTGGGTCCAACTGGTGTAGGTAAAACTGAAACAGCTAAAGTTTTATCTAATTATTTATTCAGTCATAGTGATGCACTTATCAAATTGGATATGAGTGAGTATGGGGAACGTTTTTCAGTTTCAAGGCTCATTGGAGCCCCTCCTGGATATGTAGGGTATGAAGAGGGAGGAGAACTAACTGAAAAAGTCCGTCGAAACCCCTACTCAGTAATATTGTTTGATGAAATTGAAAAAGCCCATCCTGACGTTTTTAATGTACTACTGCAATTATTTGATGAGGGTGTTTTAACTGATGGAATAGGGCGAAAAGTCGATTTTCGGAATTCTATTATTATTTTGACTTCCAATATTGGTACTAAGGAAATACAGGGTAGTGGCGCATTTGGGTTTAATGAAGGGACAGAGGAAGCCAACTATGAGGCTATGCGCGACCGTATTTTAGATTTAATGAAAGGAACCTTTAACCCTGAATTTTTAAATCGCTTGGATGAAACGATTGTATATCATCCATTGACGAAAAAACATGTTCTCAAGATTATTGATTTACAATTAATGGATCTGCATGAAAACTTAGATAAAATAGGCTTAACTCTATCAGTAACAAAAAGGGCAAAAGCCTTGCTTGTCGAAAAAGGATATGACCCTGAATATGGCGTCAGGTTTTTACGGCGGGAAATTCAAAGTTCTTTGGAAGACCCTTTATCAGAATTCTTATTAGGAAAAGTTTTTCATGATGCAATAGGCATTAAAGTAGATGTAAAACAAAAAGAATTTGAATT
>JAKUOQ010000172.1 GCA_022450865.1 Nitrospinales bacterium
AAAAACTGGAGAGACCCCCTGGCAGAACAGCACAGCAAAGAAGCCATCATTTCGTTTCACATTTTTCCTAAGGGAAATATCGACAAACCATTTATAAAGCAAAGTTCCGGAGTGGAGGTATTGGATACACTTGCCGTGGCTGCGGTTCATGACTCGGTACCGTTTCCTCCTTTCCCGAAAGATTTAAAGATGCCAAACCTTTTTTTAAGTATTTATTTTAAATATGTTCCAAAAAATGATTAAGGCAGAATATTTTTTTGCCTGGGTTTTTATAACCCTTGTTTACTTTTTTCCCGTAAAAGTGGAAGCAGAACCTGGTGTTCAGTTAAACTTGGAAAAAGAAACTCAGGAAAAAGTTTCCCTGGCCATCACGGACTTTATATTTAATGGGGCTGGATCTGATATTAGAGGGTTGGGTAAAGAAGCGAGACGTATTCTGGAAAAAGATTTGATCTATTCAGAACTTTTTTCTCTACTAGGAAAACCTGTTTTTGAGCAATTGGAAAAAATGGAACGGGCTAGTTCTGATATGAGTTATAAGAATTGGCGAACAATAGGCGCACAATGGATCCTTAAAACCGAATATAGAATTATATCGAAAGGAAGAGGCCAGGTTTTTGATTTTCGTCTATACGATGCTGTAAATAAAAGGATGATCTTGGGTAAGCGTTATAAGGCTTCTGCGAAACTTTTGCGAAAGATTGTGCATCGGTTTGCTGATGAAGTGGTATTGCAGTTGACAGGTAAACGTGGTCTTGCCGCAACGCAAATAACTTTTTTGGGGCAGAAAAAAAATGGGAGCAAGGAAGTTTATCGTGTGGATTTTGACGGCCACAACCTAAGACAATTGACTCGAGACGATACCGTTAACTTAAGTCCTTCATGGTCGCCCGATGGGAAGTTTATTATCTACACCTCATATGCCGCACATAATCCAGATTTGATCAGGATTGGTCCTTCGGGGCAAAAACGCACAACTCTTTACCGTTTGCCAGGTTTAAATGCTGCACCATCATGGTCTCCGGATATGCAAAAGATCGCTATTGTATTAAGTAGAGATCAAAACTCTGAGATTTACCTATTAAAGAAAAATAGAGCCCCGCAGCGCCTGACACGTCATTTTAATATTGATACCTCGCCGACCTGGTCTCCCGATGGGAAAAAGATAGCGTTTACTTCGGACCGTTCTGGAGCAGGTGCACCACAAATTTATATAATGGGCGCTGAAAAAGGAGATAGTGGAAAAGTGACCCGTATCTCTTTTGGTTCTTCTTATAATGACAACCCATCTTGGTCTCCCGATGGAGATAAAATCGCCTATACGTCAAGACAGGGAAAGAAATTTCAAATAAGCGTTTATGATTTGAATACGCATAAAAGCAAGGTTGTTACATCGGGGTTGGAAAGTTCAGAGCAGCCCAGTTGGTCTCCTGATGGCCGTTTTATTGTTTTCCGTAAACGAGTAAACAACCGTTTTAATATTTTTATCCAACGCCCGGGAAGAAGGGGGATTCGGCAATTAACCTTCTCTGGGAAAAGTCATAGTCCCTCATGGTCTCCTTATATCAATAACTAGGTGTCAAAAGTTTGCAAAAAAATGTTGTCAGATTAAAAAGTTTTCGTTACCCTTTTAGCAGGCTAATGAAAATGTTTATAAGCTTTAAAATCAAAACCTTTTGGAGATTTCAGATCATAAAAAATTAATATAATATATATAATATTTATTGTAATTTAAATATAATTACATGATAATAATGCGATGCCAAGTTGTAATAACCATAATGAATTCTAGTATTTAATTCTTGTAGAGTATTTATTACGAACCTATACCTTGGGATTGTCTGATAGGTCATTAATATAGTTTAATTTTGGATTTAAGCGGGATAACTTTAGGTGAGGTTGTATATGAATAGAGTAAATTTTAAAAAGGCAGTCGCAGCAGTTTTTATTATGTTTTTCTTTACAGCATGTTCGAAAAAACTTATGCCCCCTGAAATCGGTTCGGCAAGTGGTAACATAGAAAGCTCAGACTTAACCGCATCAAATACGACCCCATCTAAAGATGAAACATTGGGTGGTACCGGTAGCACCAGTGACACCGGTGATTCTGACTATTTTAGCGAGGAACCGATTCTAGAAAGTCTTAATAAAGGTGGAGGAGCTAGCGATAGTTCGGGGGAGGGATCAGATATGACAGCTGACAACTCTTTTGGTTCTAATCCAGGTCCCGGAGGATCAGGCGGTTCGTCTATGGATGAATTCGGCTCTAAGGGGCAGGCTAATATTGGTAATGGTTCCAATGGTTCTTTCAGCGCCACCGA
>JAKUOQ010000173.1 GCA_022450865.1 Nitrospinales bacterium
TTAATCTTATCTGTTGGCATTTCACTACAATTTGTTATACCGGCTTTAGCGATTGAATTTTTCGATATTAACAAGCCTGGGATAGAAAAGGTTACAATTGCTGTTATTGCTAATGACAGTAACGATATAATAGATCCATTAGTTGGGTATTTAGAGAAGCAGTTACAAAAAACTTTGTTATTCACAGTTGTGAAAGATCCTGATCAAGCTTCTTATAAAGTTGAAATAAATGATGCATCGGATTCGGATACAATTGCAGCAACTTTAAGCGGGAATCAAGGCTCAAGTTTTGAAGCAATCTCTGTAGGAATGAAATTCCGTAGTGAAAAAACAGATTATATTAGTTTGAGATCAGCACAGTTAGGAAATTTACTGGTAGAAAAATTAATGGGCATAAAAGGATCTTTGGGGAGTATACTCCTATGGTCACAGTCTAAAAAGGGTGAAACTCGAAATTCATTAGTTATGGGTCGTTTAGGCATAGAAGATTCTACTAAACAGCTTACATACAATTTATTTAACAACACTGGCGCAAGCTGGGGACCTAAAGGAGAAAACATTATTTTTTCCGCACAAACCGGAGAAGGATCAAAAGTATTTTTTCAAGGAATCCGCCCTTTAAGACTCAAGTCAAAGGAAATATTTTTTGACCGGGGTAGAGGAAGCAGCGCATCATGGGGATCAAATGGTAAAATATATCTCGCAAAATACACAGGAGAAAAAAATACTGATATTTATGAATATTCTGTTGGATCAGGACCTTCCTTGGAAATGCCTAGAGAGTTAACTAAGCATTCAGCTATTGAAACTGAACCAGTACTTTCTCCAGATGGAAAGAAGTTAGCATATGTATCCGACAGAACAGGTCAACCTCAGGTATACTTAATGGATCTTAGTTCGAAGAAAGTAACTCGCATTTCCAGAAAAGGGGGTTATAACACATCTCCAGCCTGGTCTCCTGATAGTTCAATGGTCGCTTTTACAAGTCAGAAAAAAGGAAGCAAGTCCACTATCTATCGCGTTAGAGTTGATGACAATTTAGGAACACAAACAAGGGTTTCCCCTGAAAACATCTCTTCAGAGAGTCCAGCTTGGTCTCCGGACGGCTCTATGGTAGCATTTCAAGGTTTCCAAGGAGTGTGGAAAATATTTTACGTACTCTCTTCAGGAGGTCCCGCAGAAAGGCTAACAAGATCCAGTAAGTGGATTGTTGAGACTGGTCCTACCTGGAGCTCCAGATTGCGGTAGTTATGTTTGGTTTATTCAAATTTTTCATGTATCTTCTCAAATTTAAAAAAATACTATTTATAGGGTTGTTTTTTTTAGTTTCCAATATTGATGTTGAAGCTAGCGATATTAAAAAGGTGAAACGCCTGATTGCACGTTTACAGATGGAAATGCTAGAGCTCAAGGAAAAATCTTCAAATATTGCTGGCGAACAAATGGCCATTTTGGAACCACAAAATGAAAAAATAGAGGTTCTAACTAAAGAAAATCTCGAATTATCTAAAAAGTTAAAGGATCTAGAACTTAAGTTCCTGATACTTGAAGAGAAACTGGAGAAATATCAAAAAGAAAGCAGTACGGAGCAACTTTCAGAATTGAATGAGCTAGCAACTGTGTTGGCGTTGGTAACTGTTGGGGAGATTTCAGCAATTGAACCACTAATACTTGAACTTATAAATAAAGGTAACAACTTAAAAGCAGATTTATTAATTCTACTTTTAGCTGAGACTCAGAAAAGTCAAGGATTCATTGAAAAGAGTCTCAGCTATTACGTTTTGCTTTTATCTGAATACGAAAAGAGTCCATATTTGAACAGGGCAATTTTTGAAGCTAGTGAATTACTCGGTAAGATGGGACACACTGCAGAGCAAACTTCAATGCTGGAAGCATTAAAGGATAGCGAAGGAACCTACGGCATACTTGCAAGAAAAAAACTTGGAATAGAAGAGCCTGTTGAAAATAAGGAAATTGATGATAATGAAGATAATCAACAGAAAACTGATGATAATGCATAACAATTGAATTAACTCAAATGTAAATTGGTTGATTAAAACGTATATGTTCCGCTTTGCGGCAAGCTGGTAAAGACTTATCCCCGGCCGGCTTTCCTGGCCAAGGCAATGGCATCTTCAAGGCGGTCATCTCCCCGGAACAGCACACCATCAACAATAAAGGAAAGACTGCCGCAGTCAGACACCCTCCAAGTAAAATCCCATATTCTTGTAAAACAAACCGATTGATGTTATATATTGGTTTCTCCTATAACCACCAATAGGAAACAAAATTAAACACTACCT
>JAKUOQ010000174.1 GCA_022450865.1 Nitrospinales bacterium
TCGGCCGGGTTACATGGTGTTGGTGTTTCCGTAGTGAATGCGTTGTCAGAAACGTTGCAACTGGAAATAAAAACAGAAGGAAAAATACATTCTCAAAGTTATTTACGGGGAAAACCGGTTTCTCCACTTGAAGTTATAGGCGAAACAACATCAACAGGAACCCGAATTAGGTTTAAGGCGGATCCTGAAATTTTCGAAGATTTAAATTTTAGATTTGAAATATTATCTAATCGTTTGAGAGAACTGGCCTTTCTTAATAAAGGATTGAAAATACATATCCACGATGAAAGGGATGGTAAAGACAATAAATTCCTTTTTGAAGGGGGCATTGTTTCTTTTATTGAACACCTGGGTAAACACAAAAAGGTATTGCACCCTGATCCTATTTATATTGAAAGGGATAAAGACGACTGTGATCTTCAAGTAGCCATTCAGTATAACGACAGCTATGCAGAGGAAATGTTTACTTTCGTAAATAATGTGAACACAAGAGACGGGGGGACGCACTTAAGCGGGTTTAGGTCTGCCTTGACAAGAACTGTAAATAGTTATGCAACCCAGAACAACATGCTTAAAAACACTGGGGTCAGCTTGACAGGTGATGACGTTAGAGAAGGACTAATTCTCGTACTAAGCATAAAAATCCCAGAACCCCAGTTTGAGGGTCAAACCAAAGGAAAACTAGGAAATACAGAGGTTAAGGGAATAGTAGAACAAATAGTAAATGAAAAATTAGGCCAGTTTTTTGAAGAACAACCTATTGTTGCAAAAAAAATAGTCTCCAAAGTAATAAGTGCTGCGCAGGCAAGAGAGGCAGCAAAAAAAGCCAAAGATCTGGTAAGAAGAAAAAGCGCATTGGAAGTAAGCTCCTTGCCCGGAAAACTAGCCGACTGCTCTGAAAAAGACCCTGCCCTTTCAGAACTTTATATTGTAGAGGGAGACTCAGCGGGAGGCTCCGCAAAGCAAGGCAGAAACCGAAAAAATCAGGCAATTTTACCCATGCGGGGAAAAATTTTAAATGTAGAAAAAGCTAGGGCAGAAAAAATGATTGGCAATCAGGAAATCAGAACTCTGATCACAGCCCTGGGAACAGGAATAGGAAGTGATTTTAATCTGGAAAAGCTGCGCTACCACAAAGTAATTATTATGACTGACGCGGATGTTGATGGAGCCCATATCAGAACGCTTCTTTTAACGTTCTTTTTTCGTCAAATGCCGCAAATAATAGAAAATGGCTATTTATATATCGCACAACCACCGCTTTATAAAATTAAAAAAGCCAAAAAAGAAACCTACTTAAAAGACGAGAAACTCTTGTTCCAGTTTTTAATGGATCAGGGAACGGAAAAACTGGAAATATCTACAAGTAAAAGCGAAGAAAAAATTTCAGGGCCTGATTTAAAACTTCTAATCAACAACTTATTTAAATTCGAGGAGTGTTTTAGTCGTGTTGTCAAAAACAACATTCCAGAAGCTTTTTTAAATGTGTTAATTAACTTAAATGTCGAGAAAAGCGATTTTGAAAAACTAGAGCACGTTCTAGCAGCGGCCATTCAAATTCTTGATGGGTTGATCGATGAAGAAAACAAAAACAAGTACGAATATAAAAAAGAATATTTAAATGTTCCGATAAGATTTAATAAGAGCATTAACCTAGATAACGATAAAAACAATAGATTGAAAGAATTTTTAATAGAGGTTAATGAACAAGAAAAAGATGATTCCACAGTAAAAACGACTCACCAGTTCGATAAAGTGGATTTAAATAAAGAGATCAAAGATGTGACTCTGTCGATAGGCTTCGATTCGGACAGCAAGACCTACAATGTTATATTTTTTGGTTCCAATAATGGTCGCGATTTTGAAATCAATTTAAATCCAGAGTTTATCGAATCTGTAATCATCCAAAACATTATAGAGATCTATAAACCCATAAAGGCCAAAGACCACCCCCCATTTGTTTTACATAACAACGGAGAAAGCACCTCCGTAGAATCTAAACATGGTTTATTAGAGGCGGTCTTGGAAATGGCCAAAAAAGGTATTTATATTCAGCGTTATAAAGGTTTGGGTGAAATGAACCCTGAACAATTATGGGAAACGACAATGGATCCGGAAGTAAGAGTCTTATTGCAGGTCCACGCAGATGATCTGGTGGCTTCGGAAGATTTGTTTACTACCTTGATGGGGGAAGATGTAGAGCCACGACGCGAATTTATTCAGAAAAACGCGTTGCAGGCAAGAAACCTGGATGTTTAATTAAAATATCCCTAATAATTTTTAAAA
>JAKUOQ010000175.1 GCA_022450865.1 Nitrospinales bacterium
TTTCATTGCACCAACTCCCTATAGTATTCGTTTACCAATTGTTCGTAATTTTTTGGGGTTTCTTTTTTCATTGCGTCCAAAATTTCTTCCCGAAATTCGCTAGGTACCTTATATTGATCTTCAGAGGGTAAGAGAACTTTTTCTTTCTGCATTCTTATAGCACCTCCGCGTCCAGAACCTCTGCGGCTCCCTGTTCCGAGTCGAAGCCGATTTTGTGGTTTACCTTTTCTGGACATTTGTGAGCCAGATTTTTTCATATCCTTTAACATTTTTTGAGTGTTCTGGATCGACTTCATAGCTTTATTTTCGGATTCTATACTTCTTTGTACCTGGTTTTGATTGAGTCGGGATTCTGCCTTTTTAAGATTTTTTCCTGCCATTTGCATGTTTTGTGAAAGAGTAGGAGGAAGCATGGGATTTCTTTGATTCATTTCTTGAAATTGTTTTCGCATCTCATCTGTTTTTCCGCGAATATTTTTTTCCTGCTGAGCCATCTTTTTTAGCTTATTTTTTTCTTCATCGGAAAGAAGTGATTCATTGCTAGCTTCAATAGAACGTTTTAAGGTTCCAAGTTTCTTAGAAATTTCACCATTCAATCGGGTTATCTGTCTTAAGTCGGCGCTCATCTTTCCGCCAATATCTTCCAATAAGTTTCGAGATGTTCTCAGGTTGCCTTGCCAAAGCAAAATTGCAGGATAGGTATTTTTAAAAAGCAAATTAAAATCATTCAAATCGTTCAGCTCTGCCAGTTCTTTTAGGGTGTCGTATTTGTTCTCTATTTCAGGCAGGTTTTTCTTGAACTCTTGAAAGCCTTGGGTTCTAAGGCTGTTTAATTCTCTAACGATCTTGGTGAGCTGACGACGGCGGTCGTTTAACTCGGTAAAATTGTCTGCAAGATTTTCTTTTAGGCTGGAGTCTATGGTTTTTTGGCCTAGAGATTGAATTTCTTGCTTAATAGTAGATTCTTTTTCAAGAAGCTTGCTTGTTTTTTGCATAGCCTCATGCGCGTTTAAAAAACTTTTATCATCACTGAGGATAGCTTGGATGGATTCCACATCTTTTTTTAGCTCTTCAAAAAACTTTTTAACGAGTGATTCAGATTTTTTAGATTGCTGTTGCCGGAGTTTTTGATTTATTTCTGAAGTTTCGTTGATGATCCTTCCTTGCTTTTTTTCTAGGTCTTCTAATTTACGCATGGACTCATTTAGCTGTTCCATCATTTTTGTGTCTACCATTTCTTCCATAGACGAGTTGGTTTGGTTGAGTTGTTCAGCAAATTCCCTTAGATCTTCTGCCATTTTTTTAAGTTGCTCCATGGCTTCATCAATTTTTCCCTTGTTTGCGAGTTCCTGAATTTTTTCAATTGAACTCATCATATCCTTAAGGTCCATGCTTTGATAAGATTTAGAATTCAGAAACTCATCTGGCAATGATTGATTTTGCTGTGACAACTTGTTCAAAAGTTTTTTCAATGTTTGTTGTATTTGGTTGAGCTTAGATTTCAGTTGATTGGAATTTAAAGGTGAATTTTTATTTTTTAAATTTTCAAACTCTTCCTGTAGCGATTCGGTTAACTCCGAAAGTTTGTCCTCTAGATCCATGACTTGATCCATTTTTTGGCGATTGGTGATCTTAATCAGGTAGAGAATATCTTGTTCCAAATGGGTGATCATTTGATCGTTTAAAACTTCTATAGACAACAAGCTGTAACCCACGGGAGTGGGTTTCATTAAAGTTCCCTGAATTTTATCGATCGTTTCAATTTTTTCCCGACGTATTTCTTTTAATCCTGAAATTATATTGTTCAATAATGTCAGATAGGGTTGTGGAAAATTTCCAAATTCTTCCGCCTGATTCTTGATATGTTGCGCCAAACCGATGATTTCGATCAAAGCATCGGCATTGGAAGCGAGTAGCTTTTTCCCGTAAAGGATATCTTTTGTGGTTGTCTTGAGAATATTGTCTTCCACCAGTCCCGTTGCCAGCAGGGCGATCATTTTTTCTGTTAATTCATCTTGAAGTTGGACTAGGTTTTCAAGTGCTTCCCGTGAATCAAAAATAGTAAAACGCATTATTTCTGACTGGCCTTTGTTGGGACCGGAAATGTTGTCGTTGTCTTTTATTTCCAGGTAATATTGAACCTCTTGTCCTGGTTCTAGCGATTCCAGAGCGAGGTTCCAGGTAAATCTTCCCTGAGTTTCCTTTTCATTCTCTTTGAGGTTTTTGATTTTTTTTCTTAATAAATTGTCATTAATTTGTGCGACTAATTCGATATTTTGAATTC
>JAKUOQ010000176.1 GCA_022450865.1 Nitrospinales bacterium
CGCATTGGAAGAAGCTTTTGTCGAATACCATCTTTTCGATTTGAATCGATATTATGACTTTGTTTCTTTCAAGGGAGGGATACAAAAATTCAATTCAGATTTTAGGGGAATTATTTTTGAAGATTCAAACCTGGGTGGTCGTCTTCTTGGAACATTGGATAATAATATTTATCAGTTTAATATTTTATATTTTGAAATGCTGGAGAAGGATACGAATAGCTTATTGAATACTTTTAACGACCGCCAGCAAGAGGTTTTTATTGCCAATATTTATGCTCAAGATTTTATGGTTAAGGGCTATACGGCTGAATTTAGTGTTCATTATAATAATGATGGCCCTTCGACTGAATACGATAAAAATCTGTTTCTTGCGCGCCCAGATGCGATTGGTGATGCTGCCGAACATGAGGTGGATGTGAAATATTTAGGGCTTGCTGGCGAGGGCCATTGGGGCAGAGTTAACGTCAGCCACTTTTTTTATTATGCCTTGGGAAATGACAGTTTAAATAATATTGCTGGTAGAGAGGTTGATATTGCGGCATTTGCCGTTGGGCTAGAGTTTTCTATCGACGATGATTGGGTTCGCTATAGATTTAGTTGGCTGCATGCATCAGGAGATGGTGACCCCGAGGATGGTAAGGGAGAGGGGTTCGATGCTATCTTGCCTAATCCTAATTTTGTCGGTGGACGAAATACTTATTGGATTGCACAGGCCATTCCCCTGGCAGGAACAGGAGTTCAAATGGTCAATCAGGATAGTGTTTTCCCAAGTCTTCGTAGTAGTAAAGCTCAAGGACAAGCAAACTTTGTTAACCCTGGTATTAATATTTACAATATTGGAATGGATTTAAATTTTAGTCCAAAGATTCGAAGTACTGTGAATTTGAGTAAACTCAGCTTTGAAAAGACTGAACCTTTAGAATTAGTTTTAAACCAGGCTAATATTGCTAGAGATATAGGTTTTGATTTAAGTTTAGGAACTGAGTGGAGGCCCTGGTTAAATAATAATGTTATTGTGGACGTAGGGACTAATGTTCTTTTTCCTGGGGAAGGATTTAAAGATATCCTGACAGACGGAAACCTGTATTCTGTTACATCTAGACTTATTTTTACCTACTAGACTTCAAAAAGGTTAAACGTGCGAAATCTATTGAAAATAATGATGTCGATAAAGATAACTAGTCTATTACGTATTACGATTTTTATAATATTGGCTTGGTGTATTGGAATTGTGCCGACTCTTGAGGGTAATGCAGCTAAAAAGGGTAAAGAAATATCTCAAAAAAATATTTCGAAAAAAGTACAACCATCTGTTGAGCCTAAGCCTGCCGTGAAAAAAGATCAGGTTTTAAGCAATAGCAAGAAGAAAGTTAAAAAAATAAATGAAACCGATGAGAAAAAATCGAAGGGTAAAACTGCTATAGGCAAAACTATCGAAGTTATTTCTGTCGACCCTTGGGCGCCTATTGGTGCAACTGATATTGGAAAACAGTCAAAAGAAGAGGTGGAAAAGAAAAGCTTGGGTTGTAATAGTTGTCACCAAGGTGTGGAAAAAATGCACGTTGATGAAAAAATAAAATTAGGCTGTACAGATTGCCATGGCGGTAATGCAGGGTTTTCTATCGAAAAGGGACTAGATCCTAAATCGGAAAAATATCTTACAACCCAGAAAAAGTCTCATATCCAACCCAAATATCCAGACAAATGGCCCACGTCTGCCAATCCAGTTCGTTCTTATACCCTGCTAAATAAGGAGAGCAGAGAGTTTATACGTTTTATGAACCCAGGAGATTTGCGAGTAGCAGAGACGACCTGTGGAGGGTCATTTTGTCATCAACAGTATGTAGCAAACGTTCCGAGAAGTATTATGTCTACCGGCGCCATGTTATTTGGGGGCGCAAGTTACAATAACGGGATACTGCCTTTTAAAAACTATGTTTTAGGAGAGTATTACACGAACGATGGAAAACCTGCTCAGGCCTTTGGAGTTGCTGTTACCGATGATGAAGGAAAGACCTTTTATCGAGAGTTGACAGAAAAAGAAAAAGCTAAAGGAGCTATACCTTCCATAATTCCTCTACCTCGCTGGGAAACTACAAAACCTGGAAATATATTTCGATCTTTTGAGAGAGGGGGGAGAATCCCTCGGGCTAACCCCTCTGAAGTAGGGGTACCTGGTTTACTGAATACTTTAAGTATTTTCCCGGAACCCGGTAAACCTGATATGAAGACAGGTGATCGAGGTCTCGGGA
>JAKUOQ010000177.1 GCA_022450865.1 Nitrospinales bacterium
AGGGAGTATTTTTTTGTAAAAACTAGGTGTTCTTCTGTTGGTGGCAGTAACAATTAACCTGTTTTTTCGATTTTTACTCCAGATTGATATTATTTTTTCACCTTGGGTCCTCATATTATTTATGTTTCTTAAATCAGCAAGGGGAAAACAATGAAAGTAGTTTCCCTGTTACCTTCGGCGACAGAAATTATTTCGCGATTAGGGTTAGAAAAAAACCTGGTTGGTGTTTCACATGAATGTGATTTTCCTGAATCAGTCGTTCGGCTTCCCAAACTTACCTCCAGCAGCATAAATACCGAACTGTCGAGTTCCAATATCCATAAGTCCGTAATGGAAGTAATGAAAAACGCCGTTTCCGTTTACGATCTTGATTTAGAACTTTTAACATCTCTTAAACCTGATTTCATAATTACTCAAGATTTATGCGATGTCTGCGCTGTATCTTTTGAACAGGTCGAGCAGGCTTGTCAGGAAGTTCTTGACAAAAATACTCGAATAATTTCACTAAAACCAAAAATGCTGGGCGATATTTGGGACGACGTGCAAAACGTAGCGAACCAACTGTCGGTCAATGAAAAAGGCCGAGAGTTTCATGAAGAAAAGGAATCAAGAATCAAAGCAATACAAACACGGCGTAGGGATGCTACTGCCCCAAAAGTTTTGACCATAGAGTGGATCGATCCAATTTATATCGGTGGCATGTGGTTGCCTGAAATGATTACTATTGTTGGAGGTCAGGTGTGCATCGCTAAAAGCGGACAACCTGCACCAGTGGTCAATCGGGAAGACCTTGAAAAAATTGAACCCGATGTGGTGGTGATCAAACCCTGTGGATATAAATTGGAGCAGACTTTAAAAGAACTCGAGCTACTGAAAAAGCAACTCCCAGATTGGGGAAAATCACCGAGGATCTATCTGGTCGACGGCAATTCTTATTTCAACCGACCTGGCCCACGTATTCTCGATTCCTTGGAAATTCTTGCCTACTGCACCTACCCCGACCTATACCTAGATTTCGGTGAATGCTACAAAAAAGGCCTCATCGAACTTGGCCCTGACTTGCAATTCAAATAAACTCGGCTAGCTAGAGGGTTGAAAATTAAGGGATAATTCTATATAATTGGGCTATGGCTATTGAAAAGGATTTCATTGTAATTGGCTCTGGTGTTGCCGGATTGACATTCGCTCTCAAGGTTTGCAGATTCGGATCTGTGGGGATTATTACCAAAGAAGCCTTGGAAGAATCTGCTACTAAATACGCCCAAGGCGGTATCGCTTCGGTAATGGCGCAAGATGATTCTTTCGAATTGCATGTCCAGGACACGATCGAAACGGGACGCGGACTTTGCCATGAAGATTTTGTGCATATCGCCTGTCGTGAAGGTCCTGCAAGAATTCGTGAGTTGATCGATCTGGGAGCGCAATTTGATTTGCGTGGATCGGAATTCGATTTAGGAAAAGAGGGAGGGCATTCCAAACGCCGTATCCTTCACGCCCATGACCTTACAGGCTGGGAAATTGAAAAAACTCTCATAGAAGCAATCCACGCTGAAAAAAATATAGAAATATTCGAGTACCATATGGCTATCGACCTGATCACTAGGGCCAGACTCGATGAAAAAATACAACCGGGCAGTTTGGAAGATGAAGCGCTTGGACTCTATGTGTTGAACCATAAGACGAACCAAGTAGAGACGATGGTGGGAGATGTAATTTTGCTCGCCTCAGGGGGTGCTGGCAAAGTTTATCTTTATACGTCGAATCCAGACACCGCTACGGGAGATGGTATTTCTGTTGCCTATCGAGCGGGTGCAAAAATTGCCAATATGGAGTTTTTTCAGTTCCATCCCACTTGTCTTTTTCATCCCACAGCAAAATCGTTTTTGATTTCTGAAACAGTGCGCGGTGAAGGCGGAATTTTGCGTTTAGAAAATGGCGACACGTTCATGGAGAAATATCATGAATTGGGTTGTCTTGCGCCACGCGATGTAGTTGCCCGTGCGATTGACCATGAAATGAAAAAGAGTGGTGACGATTGTGTTTATCTTGATGTAACGCATCTTGAGGGTTACCGCATCCGTGAACGGTTTCCAAATATCTACCAAACCTGTCTTAAATTTGGTTTTGATATGTCTAGAGAACTGGTTCCTGTTGTTCCCGCAGCTCACTACATGTGCGGTGGCTTAGTGGTAGATACAAATGGACAAACAAACATCAAACGCTTGTTC
>JAKUOQ010000178.1 GCA_022450865.1 Nitrospinales bacterium
ATGGCAATCGTACACCGATTCCCAAAACTCACAGCAGGCGACCGGGTGTCAAGACATAACGTCGATAAATTACTATGGAAAGCCAACAGGGGGTCAGTCCGTCTTTAAAAAAAGGATCGTCACCTCTTCCACATCATTCGTAGATTATGAAGCATTCTATTCAGACACGGCATGCACTTCCCGTATGGGTTATATGGAGATAAGATATTCTAATGTCTCAGTGGGAGATCAAGTCTCGGGGCTGGATAATTCCTCTGGACAAGGGACAAGTGGCTATAAGGTAACATTCAATGAAGATTGCGGAAGGGTAATGGGAGATACAGATGTCATGACGGGTGAATATAACACTAGCCGGGCGTATATGTATAAGCTTAACCCCTTAACCACAGGGACGGAAAGGGTCTTTGGTATGGGATACAGTGGCGCACTGGGGAATACTGCATATGGCATCTGGGGAGCCGGAGATAATGGCACCACATATTCCTTTCACTACGTTGAAGATGTAAACGGCCAACCCAGTGACTGGGGGGGAAACGATGGATATACTACCCAAAGGTAACAAAGCTTTCAATTGCACTTTATCAAGAGGGGAGGTAGGCTTGTTATAATAAGCTTACCTCCCCTTTTTTGTTTTTTTCGCATAAAATGCTAGTCAGGTTCAAGCATCCCTTTTTTCAGTTTCCCTGGCTTGAAGATGAGCTCAAAAAACTCTTTGACGCCGTGGAACTTTCCCCTAACCAAAACCTAAAAGACTTGATCCCCATTTCAGTTTGAATTTCGGATGCCGTAAACCTGAGGCGCTTGGTTTACTCTGGAGGGATGTTGACTGCAAAAACAATCGAATTCATTTTCGAATAATTGTGCGAAGTCGTCAGTACATTAGCCGAGTTTAACAAGAAAGGGGAACCAGAGCTTGAAATTCAAAGAGTTACTTTTGAAGAGGGATTAAAAAACGGGGATGATGTAAAAGATTTAAAGATGTACAATATGCAGGAGGTTAGAGCTCTTATTATCAGTCTAACAGGTAATACCGAGCTCGCGGCTAGTGGTGAATTTGTCTTTGCCTCTAATCCAAGAAAGTCCCGGGACACTCTTATAAACAGTCTTTGATCTCAATTAAGCGTAACTATTTCTAGACTATTTTTAGGTGTCCATATAGTTAGAAATTATAGCTTACACTTAGCGAAATTTCATTGTTAGAGGGAAAGAATGATAATGATAAAGGGTAATTTTTCTTTATGCCCGTCTCCTTCATGGCGCTTTCTTGACCATCATACATCCACCATATAGTCCCCCCGGCAATAATTCCACCCAGAAAGGCACTGAAAAATAATGTGCCCGTAGGACTTTCAACATTTTGACAATCTGCCTCTTTCTCATAACCTTTTTCTTGATAATCTGGACATGCCTCCCGGGTTGCATTTGAAATGAATAAACCCGCGGTTGAGCCTATAGTCACCCACATCCCAGTTTTTCTCCAAAAAATTGCTGATTGATAGTCTTCTTTCCATTTAGAATAGTTTTCAACATTGACGTCAATGCCAAGCATCAAAATATCATCAATTCTTACTTCTCCTGAAGCCACTCCTTTCACAATTCCACTTTTTATATCTAGAATGGAGATTTTGACATTAACTGTATCTTGAGAAATCTGCTTAACATTTGACCATACAAAAAAATCGATTCCTTCAAGCACACCAACAGGAAGTCCCTCAAAAGCAGCTTTACCTTTCTCTTGAATTAGGTTCATTTCTTTTTCAATTTCTTTTAATCGATCTCTGTCAGCCAAGCGAGATCTCGATGCGAAAATCGCTTCCATAGATTCTTCTACCAGTCCATAAATTTTGGTTCTATGGACATTTTCTTGCGTCTTTGAAGAAACTATTCCTACTACATGTGTAGAATTAAGTCCTGATCGATTTATAGCCTTGTAAATGATACTTTCAATATCATCTCTTGCTTGATTACTTATTTCAGAAGCATAAATTGGGGAATAACAAATAAAAGTTATTAAAAAAACCAAAATCCATTTAGACATAAGTAAAATTTCATATTTTTGAATCTTGTGTTCATTATCCAAATTTTTACTCAACATATGTTTATACATGTTCTACCCCTTTAATGCGTTTAATTTCTTTCAAATTAAGTAGTCATAATTTCAGTGTAACATTTATAATTTAAATTGCAAATTTTCCTTCCAGCTCAGGACCTGAA
>JAKUOQ010000179.1 GCA_022450865.1 Nitrospinales bacterium
TGATTGAGTCAGTCCATCAAAACCTAAAGCCTCTTTATAAATACTTTAATTTAAGAAAACGTTTATTAGATCTTGATGACCTTCATATATATGATTGTTCTGTACCTCTAGTTAAAAATATTAAATGGCATATGCCCTATGAAGATGCTGTTGAAAAAATCAAGACAGCTCTGCAACCTTTGGGTACAGAATATATTGATCTGATGAGCCAAGGTCTTTTGCAAGATAGATGGACCGATCGTTATGAAAATAAGGGGAAAAGAAGTGGTGCTTATTCTTCTGGTTGCTATGATTCAAACCCGTTTATTCTTATGAACTACAAAGAGGATAATATTAATAGTGTTTACACCCTAGCTCACGAAGCTGGCCATTCGATGCATTCTCTCTATTCAAGAAAAAACCAGCCTTATTTGTATTCGGATTACACAATTTTTGTTGCAGAGGTTGCCTCAACGTTTAATGAGTCATTATTGACAAAGTTTTTTCTTTCTCAGGATATTGATAAAGATATGCGGATTTACTTACTTTCTCGCGAAATTGATAACTTTCGTGGTACGCTATATAGGCAAACAATGTTTGCTGAGTTCGAACACAGAGTTTACCAGGCTGCAGAAAACAATCAGCCTCTGACCATTGAAACTTTTCAGGAAATCTATAAAAGTTTGCTGGAACTCTATTTTGGCCCGGGCCTTATTTTGGATGACTGCCTTTCGCTGGAGTGCTTTCGAATACCCCATTTTTATTTCAGCTTTTATGTATATAAATACGCCACGGGAATTTCCGCTGCTTATGCGTTGGCAGATCGGGTGGTTTCCGGGGGTGAGCAGGAGTTAAACAGTTATCTTAATTTCCTTAAATCCGGTGGTTCCAAATACCCAATTGATTTGTTAAAAGATGCTGGAGTAGATATGTCTTCACCGAAACCTGTATGTACAGCACTCTCAAAATTTTCAGCTTTAGTAGATGAGCTTGAAAGTTTGAACTAATTAAGTAGATTGTTCGTAAAATTTAACTCAGTTATAAGGAAACATTTAAAAATGCGTAATAACTTCAAATCCCTCCAATCTTTTATAAATAAAGGAATACCGTTTTGAGTAAAACAGGACAGTTTCAGAAAAACGGAGGAAACAAACAAAGACGGAATTCCCATAACCGTCAGGAAAACTCTTCCTCCTCAAAACCAAACCAAAATGGTAATTCCAGTTCTGGAAAATCCAGTTCGAGAAACTCTAACTCTAGAAAAAAGACTCCCCGTAAAAAGGGTATTCATCCTTGGGTATCTTCAGGGCCAGAATCTTCACAAGCTTTGACATCGCATATTTCGATGGTAAACAAAAATCAATCGGGAAATGGTGGCAATCGTAATAAAGCTCAAGGCCAGAAAAGGCGCAATCCTTCCCGCGAACAAAGAGAAAATGCAAATAAGAGTAGTGCTAGGAATAGAAGTAACTTTGATCGCACTAAAAAGAGTAATGGCCGAAACCCTTCTAATATTAATTTGTCAGCGGAAAAGAGCTACACTGCTTCAAACTCTGATAAAAAGTTGTCAGGAAACTTAGATGCTTTTACCTTGTTTTGTGATTATCACCTCGGAATAGGACCGAATAAGGAATACAAGCCTTCAAATATTAATGAGGTCGCTCGACGTTTTGGTCATGATCAGGGTGTTATTAAGCAGGCTTTGAAAGAGTGTAGTATGGATTCGGCATCTCTACTTGATAAGGATTTCGATATGGCTTTGGCACAATTGGATATACAAGTCGCTCCAGAGGGCATTGATAAAATGGAACTGGCAAAGTCAATTTACGAAGATTTTCTTAAAGCGCCCAATGTGAAAAGAGATTGGAAGAAAATTATCGAAGAAGATCGTAAGGAAAATAGAAAAGTCTTTGGCTGATTAAGTTTATCTCAATTACCCAATATAAGTTATTTGCTTGAGGGTGCTGAGGCTTCTGACTGCAGGTGGTTTGTTTTATCCTCTATAAATATACTTCCAGGGAGCACACGGCGAAAATTTAATCCTTTTTTGAGAATCTGGTCTTGGATTTGTTTTGCCCTCCTATTCGAACATTTTAAGTCATTCATCAAAATCGAAAAAGCAAACAACTCGCCCTCCTTGGATTCAAAAAACCCCGATAACGTACTAACAAAATTGAGGGTTCCAGTTTTTACTCTTGCTTTGCTGGAACTTTCAACTTTTTGCATTCTGTTTT
>JAKUOQ010000018.1 GCA_022450865.1 Nitrospinales bacterium
TTACCTAGACAGAGCGTGTTGTTTATTGGCAACCTCAACAAAATAGTCGCAGACCACGACGGCAAGCTTTAGAGGGTCCACCGGTTTCGTGACCCACTCATAAATATTTAAATTTTGAAGTTCCATGGAAGCCGCCAAAAAAGGACGTGAAGCAAGGTAAATTACTTTTTCACAAAGTTTTGCGGAAATTTGATTAATAATATCCAACCCGGATTTTTTATCCAACTGATCATCAATAATTACCAGGTCATTGGACATCAACATTTGATCCGTACAACCCTTACCACAAGAAAACCTCACCTCATGCCCAAAACGAGACAGCATAATTGCCAACTTTCCTCGTTCTTGGGAGTTATTATGAATTAGAAGAATTTTTTTGGGTGCAATGGTCATATTTACCCCCCTCCCCTAATTAAGGCCATTGAGGCAACGTTTTAAAGCTGAAATACTACTAGAGTGGCAACGGTCTACCGGGATATTATTTTCTTTGGCAACACGAACAGCCTCAGTAACCATAGGATGAGCCACTGTACCGGTAAAAATTAGGATCCTTTTGACTCCGTCAATGCGACGAGCCATATTTGGAATGCGCTGACTAAAAATTCTTGCATCAAAACCTCTATCTCTGCATTCTCTTTCATAAGACCGCTTCAATCTGTCCAACCCACCAATAATTGCAACACTCATAATTCTATCTCCTAAAAACCATTATTGAAATTGATTATTATTCTCAAAATAAAAATAAGTAAATTTTTTTAGTTACTTAATACGCTTCAGTTAAAAACCTCTCATCTCCTTTTATCACATTAACTAACCCATCCTCATCACGCAGCTTAAAAACTTTACCGCGGTCTTTTAAACGAATTGACACGCCGCCACCACATTTATCCATACATGTGACCACTGATACTCCGCATGTTTTGCTCATATCACACAACCGTTTTGCCATAAATTCGGCATCCCATGCCCTGCACCCTGGTCCTGTGCAAATTTTAATTCGTTTAATCATGGTATAAGTCTTTATTGATAACGAATCTCAATATAGTAGTAATTTTCCAAGATGTCAACCCTGTTTTAATATTATTTTTAAAAAAATTTAAGGGTATAAAAAACAACATTTTATATTTTTTTCATTAAAAACCTTGTCTTGAGACACTATTTTAAGGTATACATGGGCTTATTTTGATTTTGAAAATAGTTTTCATTATAATTTTATGCTTGACGAATTCGATATATTTATAGATTTTCTCAAACAACATGATCTTCGTTGGACTCCGCAACGAAAATCAATTCTAAAAGTTTTCCTGCAGTTGGAAGGCCACGTGCCAATCGACGATCTCCATAAAAAGATTCGCTCCGAGGACCCCACTATTGGTATTGCAACTTTATATCGAACAATGAAACTATTAATAGACGCGGGTCTAGCTGAAATGCACACCTTCAATGAAAGAACAACTTATGAGCGTCTCTACCAGGTCGGGCATCACGATCATTTAATTTGTAAAATATGCGGTAAGACTGTTGAATTTGAGCACCCGCTTATTGAAAAATATCAACAGGAGGTTTGCGAGCGCCACGGCTTTGCCTTAAAAAGCCACCGGATGGAGTTGTTTGGCATTTGTAATGAATGCCAAAAATAAAAACCCCTTTCCGCTTTAATCAAAAAGCAAAAAGGGGTTATTTTTTTTTCTTAATTCTTCAATTGTTATCTTTACTCATATTTTCCATCATATAATTTTTAATACCAATATCCTTGATGCGATTAAATTGAGTTTCAAGCCAGTCAACACTATCTTCTGTCTCTATCAAGATTTTGTCGAGAACTTCCTTGCTGTTAAAATCATTCTTATCAAAACAAGTGCGTATATGTTTTCTCAATCGAGCCACGTGAGCTAATTCAATTTTATATTGGTTTTTCAATTGAGCTTCCACTGTGTCACCGACTAAAACAGTATCGTATTTTTGCATATCAGGAATTCCATCGAGAAATAAAATCCTTTCGATCATCCAATTTGCATGTTTCATTTCACCCATTGACTCTTCGCGCGAATGACTGGCTATTTTTTCATATCCCCAATCTTCCTGCATTTTGTAATGGATATAATATATATTTATAGCTGTTAACTCAGCCATCAACACATCGTTCAAGGCTTTAATAACCGCTTTATCACCTTTCATATTCGACCTCCTAATTGTTTATTCTTATTTAATTCTAAAATACTTTTACACTTACACAGATAAGATATCAGATACAGATTTCCTGTCAACCCCTTTATTTATAATAAGTTACAGCTGATAACAAAAATGAGAACCGTAATCAAATAATGCCCAAATCTGCAAATTAAAATAATATCTTTTGAGTCTTTTAGCCTTTAGATATGGGAGCAATTAGAGTTGTTTCTAGAAATAGGTAGGTCTGTTAATGATAAAAGTTATCATTTAAAAATCAATTAGACAAAAAATATTAAAATTTTGTCTTACCATCCAAACGGGTCATAACGTCTACACCGTTATCTGTTACACAAAGGGTGTGTTCAAATTGAGCTGATATCTGACCATCTTGTGTTACTGCAGTCCATTTGTCAGCGAGAATTTTCAAGTCGGGCTTACCTAAATTAACCATGGGTTCAATGGTAAACACCATTCCTTCTTTTATTTCCAACCCTTCACCAAAGTTTCCATAATGAAGAATTTGAGGTTCCTCGTGAAATTCGTTGCCAATACCATGACCGCAAAATTCCCTGACAATGGAATAACCATGGCCTTCAGCAAAATTCTGAATCGAGGCACCAATATCACCAAGCTTTGCTCCCGGTTTCACAACTTCTATCCCGCGCTGCAAAGCTTCTTTACAAACCTCCACCAGTTTTTCGGCTTTTTTCCTGGGGGAACCTACGAAAAACGTTCGGCTGGTATCACCATGAAAACCTTTTAAATAGGTTGTGATATCCAGATTAACAATGTCTCCATTTCGAAGTTTTCTATCAGATGGAATACCATGACAAATTTCCTCATTAACAGATGTGCAAATACTTTTAGGAAAACCACGATAATTCAAAGGCGATGGAATTGCCCCTTTAGAGACAATATAATCGTGGCAAATCTGATTCAATCTGTCGGTCGTCACCCCTGGCTTTACATAGGGCTCAATCATTACAAGAACCTCTGCCGCAAGCTGGCATGATTCTTTCATTACTTCAATTTCTTCTTTAGTTTTATAATTAATCATCAAGGTAGACAAATTGTTTTATAGTTTGTTTCTGGTCTCGCCAGTTGGGTTTTACTTTTACAAATAATTTGAGAAAAACTTGGACTCCTAAACGTTTCTCGATTTCTATTCGAGCAATGCGTCCTATCGATTTAAGCATACTGCCCCCCTGCCCTATAATTATTTTTTTCTGAGAGGTCTTTTCAGTATAAAGGGTAGCATCAATTCTTACCAGACCATCGATCGGATCTCCCATATTTTCTACAACAACTGCTACGGAGTGGGGAACTTCAAATCGTGTCAGATTCAAAACCTTTTCACGAATTATTTCCTCCAACAAAAAGGCTTCCGTGCAATCTGTAATCATATCTTTTGGGAAATATTCTGGGCCCTCAGGAAGATAACCCACAATCAAATCCTTCAAAACCTCCACACCATCATTCTTCAATGCGGAAACCGGTATGATTTCCTTAAAGATGGATTTGTTATTAGCCTTCTCAAACAAAGTCAGTAGATTTGGCTTTTCTACCAAGTCAATTTTGTTAATCACTAAAATTTTGGGCACTACAGTATGCTCCATGGACTTTAAAACAAACTCGTCTTCAGGCAAAAATCCTTCTACCGCATCGATCAAAACCAGGATCAAGTCGACATCTGTATAAGTGCTTAATGAAACCTGAACCATCATTTCATTCAAAGTTCTTTTGGTTGCATGAATACCGGGGGTATCCACCAGAATAATTTGGGCCCCTGTAAGGTGCACCACTCCGGTGATTTTGTTACGGGTAGTCTGAGGTCGGTTGGATGTCGCAGCTACTTTTTGCGCCACCAATTGGTTCAAAAGGGTAGACTTCCCCACATTAGGGCGCCCAATTATGCTGGCATAGCCCGATCTGAATGAATTAGGTTGATTCACAAGCAATACTTAATTAATAAAATTTCCACAAACACAGATTTCCTGTGTAAGATTACATTCCGTAGTTGAATTATGCATTTTCTCCTTAGATATTACCATGAACCTGGGATTATACCTTCACATTCCATATTGCCTGCATAAATGTGGTTATTGCGATTTCAATTCACATCCAGAAAACCAGGAAGAGTCCATTCGCTATGTCGACGCCCTACTGAAAGAACTAAGAGCATATTCATCAAAAAAATATACCGTTCCCACAGTCTTTATTGGGGGCGGCACGCCGACAATCCTCCTACCCTCGCAACTAAAACAAATACTAGACACGGTTCAGCAAAGTTTTAATTTAACACCCGATTGTGAAATTACCATCGAAGCGAATCCAGCAACACTTAAATTGCAGGCCTTACAGGAAATACGTGCTGCTGGGTATAATCGAATCAGTATCGGCGTCCAATCCTTCGATGAAAAAGAATTAAAATTGCTAGAAAGGGTTCATAACGAAGAAGAAATCCATTCAACAATACAGCAGGCTCGGTCAGCAAAATTTGAAAACCTGTCAATGGATCTCATGTTTGCCTTGCCCGATCAAACTATAGAAAAATGGTGCTCTCATTTAAAACAGGCCATCGATAAAAATCCCGATCACCTTTCCACCTACAATCTTACGATCGAACCGAGCACCGCATTTTTCAAACTCCATAAAAGAGGAAAGCTTTGCCTACCTTACGAAGATATTCAATTAGAAATGTATAAAACCACCATTCAAATACTAGAAAATGCGGGTTATCAACAATACGAAATTTCAAACTTCTCCAAACCCGGAATGGAATCGCGGCACAATATTAATTACTGGAATAATGGCGAATATCTTGGGGTGGGAGCTGGAGCATCTTCATACCTGAATGGAGAAAGATTCAAAAACACCAATTTGCCTTCAAATTATATTCGTGAAATCAGAGCTAAAGAAAATGCGGTTGAAACAAGGGAACGGCTCGAACCCATGCAGGCAATGGGAGAAACACTGATGCTGGGTCTTCGACTTCTCAAAGGAATTTCAATAGACGTTTTTGAGAATCGCTTTGAAGTCTCCTTTGAAAAAATATACGGAAAGGTTCTCGAGCCCCTACTAAATCAAGAACTCATCACCTTTAACCAGAACCGCATCGCCTTATCCAGAAAAGGTTTGTTCCTTGCCGATTCGGTCATCCTCAAATTCATAGCATAAAAAAATGACCGCCGAATTTAAAAAATTAACTGAAATAGTCAATACCTTGATGGGAGAAAATGGTTGTCCATGGGATAAAGTCCAAACTAGAGAATCCCTCAAACCTTATTTAGTAGAGGAGGCCTATGAAACTCTCGAAGCATTGGATGGGAACAACCCAGAAGAAATAAAAGAGGAATTAGGGGACTTGCTCTATCAAATTTTATTCCACGCAAAAATTTCTGAAAACAAAAAGGAGTTCAACATAACCGATGTCATAGAATCAATCAGCAATAAAATGGTACACCGACATCCCCATGTCTTTAAAAAAGAAAATCTCAAAACACCTGATGAAGTTGCTACTCAATGGGAAGAAATCAAAATTAAAGAAAAAGGCAAAGTTGGAAGAAAATCTGTGCTAGACGGAATCCCTTCACATTTACCAAGTTTATTACGTTCACAAAAACTACAGAAGAAGGCTGCCAGTCATGGATTCGACTGGGATAAAATCAGCTCTGTATTCGACAAATTGGATGAAGAAATTGCAGAATTTAAAGAAGCTGTTTTATCACGAAAAGAAGAGGACATGGCTGAAGAACTGGGTGATATCCTTTTTGTACTGGTTAATATCGCGAAATTCAATAAAATTGATGCCGAAGAAGCGCTCCGAAATACTAATAATAAATTTATTACACGTTTTCAACATATTGAAGTCGAAGTTACAAAACGCGGTAAGACCTTAAAAGAAACTCCACTCGAAGAACTCGAACAATATTGGCAAGATGCAAAGGGGAACAAATCCCCCAGCTAACCATATATCAACCCAACCTTAATTAGTAAACGAGGGTTATTGTCCATTTTTTTAATATAAGCATGAATAAAGTATCCCCCCGAATTTAAGAAGACTACTTTACCGAATAAACCCTGCCACGCCATTCAGTTTTTTTTCGTACGAGAGTTTGAAACATGGAATTAACCATGATTGCAGCCATTACCAAGGCCCCTAGCGGGAACAATACTGCTGTATTTCTGTGTAATCCCAACTCATCGCATGTCTTGTAGGCAGCTGCAGAGACCAGGACAACACTCGCCATAGCTAATCCAATCCAAAACCAACCGATTTGTTCAAAAATATTTATCGCTAAAATTATATATGGAGTAAACAAAAACCCAAGAACCACAAAAATATTATAAGTGGCTTTTACTACAGACTTATTCATGGCCAAAAACATGTTTTTTTGCCAACCAAACCAAATTTCTTTTAGGCCAAAATACATTCGAATGGAAAAAAGCTGTTTTCCATCGGCGACGAGCATTTTGAGCCCTGCTCGTTTGGCACGTTTTGCTATCAAAACATCTTCAAGAACATCCGCCTTTCCGGCTTCATGACCACCAATTTTTTCATAGGCTGCACGCCGAAACATTAGGAAAGCGCCAAAGCCCATCGCGCTTTTATGGTCTGGATTATTAACATTTTTAAAACGTGTTAATGACGCGATGAATCCGAATATAACGGGTTGCACAGCCCGCTCCCAAAACGAACCAAATTCCGCTTGCGGCATCAATGTCAACAAATCCAACTCTCTTTCACGCATGACATGAACTGCGGTATTTAAGGTAGTTGATTGAAAAACTAAATCAGCATCAGTGAACAATAAATATTCTCCTTGAGCAATCTTAAAAGCCTGATGTAGAGCAAAGGGTTTCCCCAACCAGTCTTCTGGCAAGTCTGCCGCTTTCAATACCTTTAGGTGAGCATTTTCTTGCGATAAGGTTCGCATAATGTCGCCTGTACTGTCTGTAGAATGGTCGTCAATTGCAATGACTTCAAAATTTGGGTAGTCTTGATTTAACAAAGATTGCAAACATGCCTGGATACCCCTTGCTTCATCTCTCGCGGGAACACAAACTGACAAACGAGGTGGATTAGAAATTGGTTTGACTACAGGCTGTAGTCGCACTAGATATATTATATTAGCAGTCATATAAAAAATAACCGCAATAATCAAAATTAGCTGAAGAACTGTTAAAGTTTGGATCAAAGTTAAATCCAATTTAATTTAAAAAATTCCAGCACCAAACTTATATCCCAATTAAAAAAGAAAAAAAGAAGATGACTAAATAATAATTTGATATGCTACATAAAGATAACACAATCGATTTTTTCCTATGAGTCTTTAAATCATTTCACACCCTTCTTTAAACCATGTTAAAAATTAAATTACCTTTTTTATTTTTCCTAATTATTTTGGTCCAAACCTTCTGGGGTTTCACTCCCCAAAATTCTGAAGCCTTATGCATAAAAAATGAAAGGGCTAATTTAAGAAAGGGACCAGGAACCAAACACGAAAAATTATGGGAGGTTTTCAAATACATGCCATTCAAACAACTGGGCGTTAAAGGTGCCTGGAAAAGAATACAAGATGTCGATGGTGATATTTACTGGGTTCATGGTCCACTCACCACTCAAAAATATAAGTGCGCTGTTATCAAAAACAATAAAACTAACCTACGATCAGGGCCTGGTACAAAATTCCCCAAAGTCTCATGGGCCCCGCAGGACAAGTTTTTTTCCATGAAAGTCCTGAAGATTAAGAAAAACTGGGTTCATATCGAAGATAGCTCGGGCGACAAAGCCTGGATATATCGTCCCCTCGTCTGGATTCAATAAAGACCCAGCATTAACTTTGAATCAATAAAAACTCTTATAAAACAGACTTGTTTTTACTTTCAAATCTTCCTCCAATTCCGTTTTGCTCTTCTATAAAAAAATATAAAAATATCTTTCATTTCATTGCAGTCTTGGATAATAATTAAAGCATCGACAAGTAATTATAAGGGTTCACCTTAAAGCTAAATCTAATAAAAAGTTTTATCAGGAGACAGCAATGGATACAGTAACCATTCCCGAACCGATATCACCAGTTAAAGATTTTCTTTCAAAACCACAAAAATTATTGATAAATGGTAAACGTATCGATGCCAGCAGTGGTGAAACATTTGAAGTTGCTGATCCTTCTACAAATGCCATTTTGACTCGTGTTCCAAAAGGTGGGAAGGAAGATATCAATCTGGCCGTTAAAGCTGCACGAAACGCTTTCGAAAACGGTCCATGGAGAAAGATTACTGTATCAGAACGAGGCAAACTTATCTGGAAATTAGCTGACCTGATTGAAGCGCGAACAGAAGAATTCGCACAACTTGAAACATTAGATAACGGCAAGCCACTGGCAATTGCACGCGCTGCAGATGTCCCTCTCGTCATTGACCATTTTCGCTATTACGCCGGAATGGCAAGCAAAATTCACGGGGAATCCATTGATATCAGCGTTCCTTATGCCCCGGGCGCAGAGTTTCTTGATTTCACTCTCCGGGAACCGATGGGAGTTGTGGGACAAATCATTCCATGGAACTTCCCCCTATTAATGGCTGCCTGGAAACTAGGGGTCGCTTTAGCAGCAGGTAATTGCGTAGTATTAAAACCAGCTGAACAAACGCCACTTTCAGCGCTTCACCTTGCTGACCTTTTTGCTGAAGCTGGTTTTCCCGATGGAGTAGTCAACATTGTTACTGGTTTTGGTGATGCAGGTTCTTATTTGGCAGATCATATGGATGTTGACAAGGTGGCCTTCACTGGAAGTACAGAAGTGGGACACGAAATTGTTAAAGCCTCAGCTGCCAATTTAAAGCGTGTGTCACTCGAGTTGGGTGGAAAGTCTCCCAGCATAGTTTTTCCTGATGCTGATCTTGACATCGCAGCACAGGGAGTTGCAGGCGCCATTTTCTTTAATCAGGGTCAATGCTGTTGCGCGGGCTCACGTCTCCTTTTGCACAAGGATATTTATTCTGATGTGATAGAACGTGTCGCTGATCAGGCTAAAAATATCAAGGTAGGTCCGGGAATGTGCGCTGATACCAATATGGGTCCTCTGGTTTCACGTGAACAACAGCTAAAGGTTTTGAACTACATCCGTTCCGGTGAAATCGCTGGTGCCAGCACATTAACCGGTGGCAAAGCTATTGGAGGAAACCTGGAAAAAGGCTGTTATGTGGAGCCAACTGTGTTTGAAAATGTGGATGAGGAAATGAAAATTGTAAAAGAAGAAATTTTTGGTCCGGTAGTCGTTGCTGCCCCTTTTGAAGACATTGATAGTGTTATCGCAAGAGGCAACGATACCGAGTATGGCCTTGCAGCCAGTGTGTGGACAAAAGATATCAATAAGGCTCACAAAGTCGCCAAAGGATTAAAAGCGGGAACGGTATGGGTAAATTGTCACAACATCTTTGATGCTGCAGCACCTTTCGGTGGTTATAAAAGGAGTGGTTTTGGTAGAGAAATGGGAATCCATGCCCTCGAAAACTACACTCAAGTAAAAAACGTTATAATCCAGCTAAACAACTGACCAATTCAAACGTTCTCATCATTTGGTATTAATGGAATTCGGATTTTAAATCGGGTACCAACACTAAGCTTACTTTGTACTTCGATTGTCCCTTTATGCGCTTCAGCGATTTGTCTACATATACTCAATCCCAATCCGCTACCACCTTCATCCCGAGAGCGTGCCTTATCAACTCTGTAAAACCTATTAAAGATGAAGCCTAAATCTTCTTCAGGAATTCCTATTCCTGTATCTTGAATAGTCATCAAAGCAAATTCCCCATCATTTTGAAGTGACACTTTTAACTCTCCACCACATTGCGTATATTTGATTCCGTTCTGCAGGATGTTCCAGGACATTTGCCGTAATCGCACCTCATCACCTTTAACCTGGACAACTTCCAAAAAAGCAATAATAATCTTTATATTTTTTTCTTCCGCCAGAACTTCTGCATGCTTACAAACTTCTTCAACCAACGGTTTTAAATTAAACTGCTTACAATCGAGGCTGACTTGATTCTCATCTGATTTGGAAAGCAAGAAAAGGTCCTCAAGGACTTTGGACATATAATTGATCTCTTCCAAGTTGCTGGAGATGACTTCCTGATATTCTTCCGGCTTTCTTAATTTGCTCAAAATTAATTCATTCTGACCCTTTAAAACAGTGAGTGGCGTTCTAAGTTCATGGGAGGCATCACTGCTAAACTGGCGCATCTGCTTAAAAGAATTTTCCAAACGATTCATCATTTCATTGAACGTCAAAGCCAGTTGTCCCAGTTCATCTTTTATTTTCAACACAGGAATTCGTTTGCTCAACTCTTGGCCTTGACCAATATCTCTGGCCGTATCGATGATTCTAGAAATTGGTTTCAATGCTCGCCTTGCCATAAATCGGGCAAATAATGCTGCAAAAATCAGGACAGATGGAACAGCAGTAAACAAAATTATTTTCAAATTTCTCAAAGTTTCCTGAACCGCTTGCAAGGAGGTGCCAACTTGGACCAGGTTAACTAATTTATCATTCACCATAACGGGCATGGTAATTACACGGATAGGGTGCTTTCCCCCAACCTTAAAAGTCTCATAACTATTATTTCCTTTTAAAGCATCGGCATAAGCAGTTCCTGATAACGGGAACTCAGAAGCACTGATGTTACGAGAACGTGAGCCCACACTCCCCGAACCATCATAAATCCGATAAAACTTGTTTAAGTTGCCCTCTCTTAAAAATTGGTCAAAAAACTGATTCAACCCTGGTAAGGGGGAGCCTGTCAACCTCATAGTTGCTGAAGTAGATACAACAGTAGCGGATACGGTCAGGGAATTGTCTACGCTTTCATAAAGTCGTTTGGAGAGAAAATAATTAAGAAGTACGCTGAATAAAATTAAGATAATGGCTAACAGAATTACATACCAGGCAGTCAGCCTAGAGCGAATGGACAAGGCAGTCAGCCTAGAGCGAATGGATTTGAAGGCCATAACTATACTTTCATCACATATCCAACCCCCCGTAAGGTATGCAAGAGTTTGTTGGAGAAATTCTTATCAATTTTTTTCCGGAGATGATTGACATAAACATCAATGACATTAGTAAAAGTATCAAAGTTATAGTCCCAGACATGCTCGGCAATCATGGTTCGGGTCAGCACCTTCTCCTGATTGCGCATAAAATATTCAAGCAAGCTATACTCCTTTCCCGTCAATTCGATTTCCTCATTCCCTCTACTGACTTTATGGCTAACCAGATTTAGGGTTAAATCTGCAATTTCCAAAGTCGTTTTAGACTCCGCTTTTCCTCGGCGTAAAAGCACCCGGATTCTCGCGAGAAGTTCGGAAAAGGCAAAGGGTTTTGTTAAATAATCATCAGCGCCCTGATTCAACCCTTCAACTTTATCTTCAACTGAATCTTTTGCGGTAAGAAGTAAGATAGGAGTATCAATTTTTTGCGACCGCAATCCGGACAAAATATCCAGTCCGTTAATTTTAGGAAGCATCAAATCCAGTATAATCAAATCATATTGATTTTGTTCCCCAAGATGAAACCCTTCTTCACCATCGGTGGCAATGTCTACGGCATAGGTTTCTTCTTCCAAACCTTTTTTAATAAATGCAGCAACTTTTTTTTCATCTTCAACAATCAGGATACGCATTTATTCTTCCCATTTTTTCTGGATTTTATGTAGCTCAATTTCTCCTTCGAGCATTTGAATATGCTTTTCACAATCTTTTTGGATCGCAGAGTACATGGCACGACAACTTTCATCGTTGGCATCAATCATAGCCTGCTTGCAAACTTTTACTGCCTCTTGGGATGTTTCCATCGCCTTTAATAAGTTGTCATTAAATTTTTTATTCATTTTTATTCCTTAAACGGATTCCAATTTTTATTTTAACACTAACCAGCTCCGGCAAGGAGTTCTATTTCACTTCTTCATAACCTGTGGTCATTCCCTTTATTCTTCTAATTCGCGACCAAAAAGATATTTCACCAATATAATTCCTAATACAGCTCCCAGCAAGGGCAAGGCGTTGATAAGCTCGAGAATATATTCCCCAAAAAATCCGAAGCTTTTGATAAGATAATTGGCAAATTTTATTCCAGATTGATCCAATAAATAAAAAATAAGGTTTATGGCGACACCACAAATAAAACCAATAAAACCTCCAAATCCAAAATAAACGTATTTCATAATTTGCTATGCTCGAGGTTAAAAAACCTTTTCAATCGGTAAAATATTATTGAATAGGGTAAAGACAGGCAAAACTCATCAAGGATTAAGTTATTATACATTTTGTCCAATCCATTTTAAAACTTGAAGAATGAGATTAAAAGATAAAACAGCGATCATTACAGGAGGCGGTACCGGAATCGGATTGGCAACCGCGCGCGCCTTCTGTCAAGAGGGTGCAAAAGTAATTTTATTTGGTCGTCGCAAGGAAAAACTCGAAAAAGCAGTCGAAAAGTTGGGTGGCTCGGCAATTATTGTTCAGGGGGATATGACAAATAATAACGACCTTGACAAGCTCATTAACGAAACCCTCCATAATTTTAAAAAAATTGATATCCTTGTAAACAATGCGGGCCTATTTAACGGTTCCCCTTTACACGAAATTTCAGATTCGCAATGGGATGAAATTATGGATATTAATATCCGGTCTGTCTTCCAGCTCACACGACGGGTTCTACCCGTAATGTTATCTCAAAAATATGGTAGCATCATTCATATCAGTTCTATCCTCGGCCTCATCGCGGTCCCTC
Organism: Nitrospinales bacterium; assembly: GCA_022450865.1. Taxonomy (GTDB): domain Bacteria; phylum Nitrospinota; class Nitrospinia; order Nitrospinales; family VA-1; genus UBA8687. Next base: position 12,969 of record JAKUOQ010000018.1, read on the forward strand.
AAGTCGCAGCCTATAATGTTTCCAAAGGAGCCCTGAATCAGTTTAGCCGTTCCATAGCTGTAGAATATGGTTCATCCGGCATTCGTTCAAATTCTATTTGTCCAGGGTTGATTGCTACTGATATGACAGCGGACCTAATGAAGGATGCGGACCTAATGAAGGAATGGAGCAAAGAATACCCAATAGGTCGATTTGGCAAGCCGGAGGATGTCGCAAACGCCTGCCTATACTTAGCAAGCGATGAATCTTCCTTTGTAACCGGGATCACACTCCCAGTTGATGGAGGTTTTACGGCACACTGAGGACAAAACTTGACGCACAGTCCTGCGAGTGATTAAAATCAAAATTACATCAAAAAATAGACTCCCCAGAATTATATATAACTATGAAATATGAAACTGTAATTGGGCTGGAGGTTCATGTCCAGATAAATACTAAAACAAAAATATTCTGTTCATGTTCCACAGAATTCGGAAAACCACCCAATACTAATACTTGTCCGATCTGCTTGGGCATGCCAGGAGTGCTTCCTGTTTTAAACAAACAGTTTCTGGAATCGTCTATGAAGGCCTGCTTGGCAACTCATTGTACAATTGCGCCTATGAATCGTTTTGCTCGAAAAAATTATTTCTATCCCGATCTGCCAAAAGGATATCAAATATCCCAATTTGAAGAACCTTTAGGAGTGAACGGATATATTAATATTTATATAAACGGAATCAAGAAAAGAATCGGGTTGACCCGCATCCATATGGAAGAGGATGCCGGAAAATTAATTCATGGAGGAAATTTGGGGAGTCCAGAAAAAAGCTATGTCGACTTTAACCGCACAGGAGTTCCACTTTGCGAAGTGGTCAGCGAGCCAGACTTAAGGTCTCCAGAAGAAGCGCGGGCTTATCTAGGTGAATTAAAATCAATCCTGGAATATACCCAGGTCAGCGATTGCAATATGGAAGAAGGAAGCTTGCGCTGCGACGCCAACATCTCGCTCCGCCCTAAAGGACAAAAGGAATTTGGAACTCGCACCGAACTAAAGAATTTAAACTCCTTCAAATTTGTCCAAAAAGCAATAGAGTATGAAGTAGAGCGACAAGCCCAAATTCTGGATCAAGGTGACCAAGTAATTCAGGAAACCCGACTATATGATTCGGATCGCGGAGAAACTTTTTCGATGAGAAGTAAGGAGGAAGCCCATGATTACCGTTATTTTCCTGATCCCGACCTAGTCCCAGTAGTTCTCAATGAAACTTGGGTAGAAGAAATCAAAAAAACAATCCCAGAACTGCCAGAACAGAAGCGAGAACGTTTTGTAATAGAATATAACCTCCCCGAATACGACGCTGGAGTTCTAACCTCTTCCAGAGAATTGGCTAATTATTTCGAAAAATGTACTTCTCTATTTTCCAAACCAAAAATCATTAGCAACTGGATAATGGGAGACCTATTACGAGAATTAAATAAAAGTAATCAAGCAATCAGTAAATGTCCAGTTTCCCCTAATGTACTAGTAAATCTACTCAAATTGATTGACGAGGGTGTTATTAGTGGCAACATAGCCAAATCTGTCTTTGAAGAAATGTATCAAACGGGAAAAGAACCGACCGCTATCATAGACGAAAAAGGACTCAAACAAATAACCGATGATAAGGCCATTGACAAAATGGTAGAAGAAGTCTTGCAAGCCAACCTAAGTCAGGTGGATGAATATAAAAGAGGCAAGGAAAAAGTTTTAGGCTTTCTTGTTGGACAAGTAATGAAGGCAAGCAAAGGCAAGGCAAACCCAGGAACCGTAAACAAACTCCTTAAAGAAAAAATATCAGGGATGTGAATTTAGGAATATTTTATTATGAAATTTCGAATGACTGCGGTGATCCTTGCTACACTTTTTCTTTTAGGATCGTCTCTTAATAATAAATCCAATGCTGAATCAATCGCATCACAAAGCGAACGATTCACAGACAATAAAGACGGGACCATTTCCGACTCCAAAACCGGATTAATGTGGATGAAAAATGATTCCTATTTGCATTCGGGTCATTGGCTCAACTGGTATGAAGCAAAAACATATATAAAAAATTTAAACGAAACTGGGTTTGCAAATTATTTTGACTGGCAATATCCCACAATTCGGCAATTAAAAACTCTTTTCAATGCGGATAAACTAAACAGCGCGCAAGTGGGTAGAGAAATGAAAATCCATACCGATCCGTTATTCGGTAAGAAAGGCAGCGGTTCATTGTGGTCTGCTGATGAAAATGGTAGGCACAACGCCTTCGGGGTCGTGTTCAACACAGGCGATGCTTTTAGCGCAAATAGAAAGTCCCGCTCTCGAAAGGCCACACGGGCGGTCAGAGGACATTTGAATAATCGTTAATATTTTTCTGGGTAGTAACAATAAAATGGCATATCTCGTTCTTCTTATCTCATTTCTTTCGTTAAATATTTTTTTCACTGATCCGTCTTGGGCAACTTACCCGACTCCCGACATAGCTCACTGGGAGCTTTCGGTTTCGGACGAAAGGAATGACAATGATTATCAAAAGGTGCAAAACCTGGTAAAAGAAAAAAAATATGACGCCGCGCTTTCGATATTAAATAAAAAAATCAAAGAACTCCCTAAAGAAGCCTCACCGGTAATCCTTAAAGCTATGGTTCTATATGAAAAGGGTATGGTCAAGGAGTCCTTAGAAACTTTATTAGTCGGGTTTAGAATGGAGCGCCAACACCCGGCCTTACATTTTGCTTTTTGCCAGATCCACAGGGCACTCGGTAATGCAAAAACCTCTGATAGGGCTTGTATCATTTCCGCCCAACAACATCATAAAAATCCTTTAGCCCATTATGAGTATGCCCAAACTTTAATAGCAATGGGTAACGCTGAAATTGCTCTAAAGGAACTTTCTCAAGCCGCAAATCTGGATCCTAAAAACCCAACCTACCCTTATGAACAAGGTATGATTTTTATTTACCTAAATAAAAATAGAAAAGCAGAGAGTGCTTTCAAAAAAGCTCTTTCCCTTGACGAAAAAAATATAGAAGCTACATATCAACTAGCATATTTATACACCACTCAAGATAACAAGGAACTTGCCAATACATATATCAACAAAATCTTAGATATGAAAGTGCAACACCCTAAAAGAGAATCAGCTAAACTTCTAAGGAATTATGTAAACACAAATGCAACGCAAAAACTGCCTAAAAAGATTGTCCCCTCTCAATATCATTTGAGTAGATCAAAGTCTCTTTACCAGGATAAGAAATTTGGTCTTGCCTTAATCGAAATTGAAACTGCAGCAAAACTAAACCCTGAAAACTTGAAGACGCAGGAAATTCTTGTAGGCATGTATAGTTTATTTTTAAGGTTGGACAGAGCAGAAAAAGCAGTTTCTCAATTTATTAAAACTGCAAAAGACGACAACCAACTAAAAAGTCGCGGCTATCAGGGATGGGGAGATATTGCTGTTCTCCGTGGGAAGTTAGAAGAAGCAAAAGGGTATTATGAAAAAGCCAGAGACCTTGGAGATCCCCAAGGCATAGCCAAATTAACATTATCAGAAATTCCTAACGCAAGCCCTCCTAATAATGAGTTACCTTTAAATCCAAATGCAATATTCATAAACCCCGTAAACTCCCTGATTAGCAAAGGGGAGATTTTTGCTCATTTTGGAATGTATCAGCGTGCACTAGGAATTTACTCGATGGTTCTCAGAATGGAGCCATCAAACCTAACAACCCTGTTAAATATGGCTACCGTGAATTTTAAAAGAGAAAAATACAATCGAGCGATTTCTATTCTAGAAAGGATACTTGTTATCCACCCTAATCACGAAAATATACTAGCTCATCGGTTACTTCTTGCTAGGTCATATGTAATGAAAGGAGATTTAGGGAGTGGAATGAAAAATATAGATATGGCAATAAAACTTGATTCAAAATCAAAACAAATGATTATTTCGGATCCCGTATTTAAAAAGTTGCAAAGCTTGGAAGGGTTCCAAAACCTAATGAATTAACTACATCAATATTCATTCGGTACTCTTCCAAGATGTTAGATAGCGACTGGTATAAAATATAAAGCACAATTAAGACTTCGTTTGACATTGTGTCTTGTGTCTTGTCTAATTATAAGGTTTACATTATTGGCTATCCTTTACAGGCGGTGAAATATGTACAGTTTACAATCCAAATTCTTCACAAAATTACTATATCTAGTTCTCTACGCAGTGATCCTAATACCAGGGAAAACTACATTCGCTGCTGATATTTGTACTGATGGCCTACAAGAGTTACAAGGTAGCCAAGGAGTCATTCAGGATAAAGGTGGGATCTGGGGCTATTTGGAGCAATCTAAATCTCTCAGTTCAGAATCATTATTAGGTCTACAGATTGATGGTAAACTCCAACGCCTCATCTCTACTTTTGAAAATTTATGCAGTGAAGGAAAAATTCCTACGGCCAGCCTTCACGCTCAGATCCTGAGTTTAATTGGTGATGCGAGGATGATCTTCAATAGACCGGGAGATCGAAGAAAAAAAGAGCAATTGATGGAAACTTTAAACAACCTCCACAAAAAAATTAATGACCTTTTGGCAAAACTGCCAAGCTAATAAATAATATGGCTGCAAAAGAAATAAAAGAAGGAAACAAAGCGCCCGATTTTACCGCCCTTGACCAAAATGGGAAAAAAGTAAAACTCAGCTCTTTTAAAGGCAAAAAAAACGTCATCCTTTATTTTTATCCTAAGGATATGACACCGGGTTGCACGACTCAGGCCTGTGACTTCAGGGACCAGCAAAAAAAATTTAAAACCACTGTCATTTTGGGCGTCAGCATAGATTCTCAGGAAAGACACCAGAAATTTATTGAGAAATATGATCTACCATTCAAATTATTAGCGGATACAGATAAAAAAGTCGTAGAGAAATATGGAGTCTGGCAGGAAAAAAAACTGTACGGAAAGATTTTTATGGGAATTGTGCGAACCACATTCTTAATCGACAAAAATGGAACCGTTAGAAAAATTTTCCCAAAGGTAAAAGTAAAAAATCATATTGAAGAAGTTCTCGCTGAGCTGAAAGAACTCTAGTTATCAGCCATCAACCTCTCTATTCCTTTTATACTTTTAGGAATAATACTAGAAAGGTTCATACAACTTCTGAGGGTCATAACCAGATTATCTTCTATCCGAATCCCTATGGTTTCATCGTAAGTTTTTCCATTTAGTCGAATTTTAAAGTCTCCATACAGACCAGGCTCATTACTTATCATCCAGCCCGCTTTCATGGGTTGGGTTGCATAATTACGGAATGGGTCGCCATCATGCTCCTGTTCACCCATTAAATGACTAACTCCATGCGGTCTGTCTTTGTATCGCAGTTTATATTTGCCTCCCGCCGCGCTGAACTTTTTTTCCAAACCATCATTGACGACTGCCCAGCAAATATCGTTCAACTCATCTATCGTTATCCCGGCTCGCGCAGCTTTTTCGACTTCCCGCTGCCCATTCAAAACAATTTCGTAAAGCAATTTTTGCATGGGATTAAATTTTCCTGACACAGGAAAGGTTCGAGTAATATCCGCATGCATAGTCATATACCGCACACCAAAATCAATTAACATCATTTCATTTTTAGAAATAGGGTCATCATTTTTCATATAGTGAAGAATAGTTGCATTGACACCTGAGGCTACAATGGAAGGATAACTGAGACCGTAGGGGGAATTCATAAGCATTTTCCCCTCTAAATACCCCTGGACCTGACATTCATTCTTGAAATCACCAAAGTTCTTTAACATCGCCCTGAAACCTTCTCCAGTAATTTCCTGTGCTTTTCTGGCATTTTTGATATCATAATTATCCAAAGGTAACCGTAAATCGAAGTGATTGGACATAATATTTTTTAAGGTGCCTTTTGGCACTTTCCACTCACGCAGCCAACCTGCCAACTTCTGTTTAAAATCATAATTGTGATCGGTAGTTATGCTGGTTTTTCTTCCCTTTCGAATTCCTTCATACCAAAAAGTAGCCAAAGATTTTTTTTTATTTTTTACAAACCTCTCCCTAAGTACATCTTTGAATTCCCCAATATCACGGACATCTTTTATACCAGTTACCGATTGAACCTCTTGCAAACTCGCTTTATCTCCAACACCAAAACGTATCCCTTCCCAAAACTCCATAATACGGTCTTTACGACCTACAAACAAAATTTCAGTAGACACTTTGGATTTGGGATCCAGTAGTAAAATGACATTATTCTGATTGATACCAGTCAAATACATAATCGTGGGCTCCTGATAAGTTGGACTATGGGCGTAAGCCCATACAGTTTTTCCTCCTGGCCCATAAGGAACACCCGTTATGGCTATTAACGAGTCCTCCCTTTCCATAAGTTTGCTTCGTCTATCGCGATATCGGCGTTTTGCGTAAGCACCCGCCCCACCATCACGAAATATTCCTGAATGAACCTTCTTGATTTTTTTCATATATTTAAATTACTATTTTAAAAAATTTAGTGTTTTGATTGGAAAATATATCTCACAATAAATATACTACACTAAACATTCGTCCTTTTAATGCTTTAACTTCTAGCCAGGACTGTTAAAAAAATGTGTGGCAGATACACTCTTACAAAATCCATCAAAACAATTGAGTCGCATTTTAGGCCTCTCCGAATAAGCCTTAAATACTTTCCTAGCTTTAATATCGCCCCGAGTCAATTTTCAGCAGTAATTACTAATTCATTCAATCAATTGAATTTGACAGAAAAGAAATGGGGTATGGTCCCATCCTGGTCCAAAGACGCAACAATGGGTAATAAACTAATAAACGCCCGTTCCGAAACCCTACATGAAAAACCCAGTTTCCGTGAATCCTTTAAAAACCAACGCTGCCTGATTCCAGCAGATGGGTTCATCGAATGGAAAGGAAAAAAACCTTACTATATTAGAATAAAAAACCAGGGTTTATTTGCCTTTGCAGGATTATGGTCCACATGGGATGATGGAAATGATACTCTCAACACCTATACCATTGTTACTACTGAAGCTAATAAAACATTGTCGTCCCTGCATTCGCGAATGCCGGTTATCTTGCATCCTGATGAATACAAAACCTGGCTAACCGCCGACAGCAACTCTTTATCTTCGCTTTTTTCGGGCTACCTCGAAAATGAACTAGAATATTTCGAAATCTCCACCGCCATCAACTCTCCAAAAAATAACGAAGCCTCTCTACTTACTCCTGCAGGACAAAGCTCTTTTACTTTTTAGTAAGAATTACTAACCATTCTTTATCTTTTCTTTGTTCAGCAGAATTCTTAGCCTGAGCCAACTCACGTATTTCAAACGAATCTGAAAAATGTTTGATGATATCATCCCGGGTCGTATTGAAAGGTGGCCCCCCTTCCTGTTCTGTATGGTAGAACAAACCTGCAATCATTCCGCCTTTTTTCAAAACTCTTGTAACAGTTGACACATATAAAGGTCTCTGAATCGGAGAAATAGCACAGAAAAAAGTATGTTCAATCAAAAGATCATAAAGACCATCATGAGTGGAATCCAATGTAAAAAAATCTAGATGCAGGATTTGACTACTTAGTTTTCGCTCCTGAATAACAGAATTTAAATGATTCACCGCGCCTTCTGAGTAGTCAACTGCAGTCACATCAAATCCATTTTCAGCAAGAAAGATTACTTCGTGGCCTCGACCGCAACCAGGTACCAAGGTTTTACCTGGGGTAATGGTATTAGATTCCAATAAGCTCACAAAAGGAGGTGCAACCTCGCCCAAGTCCCAGCCTAGATCGTTCTCATCGTAGTGTCGTTGCCAATCTTCTCGTGAATAGCCTTGTGCTTCCATAATTTATTTATTGAAATACTTTAAAAGGTTATCGATAGCTCCCTGCCCCATAGCCTCCACCGCTTCTATACTGTTCCCTCCTATATGAGGTGTAACCATCAGTTGTGGCAGTTGCAGAAACTCTATATCATCGGGGGGTTCCGAACAAAAAACATCGAGTGCGGCACCCAATATTTCTTTAGATACTAAGGCTCTATGAAGATGTGACTGATTTACTACCGGACCCCGACTGGTATTCACAAGAAAAGCATTTGCTTTCATATCTTCTAATACGTTTTGGTTAATCATATCTCGTGTCAAATTTGTAAGAGGCACATGTAAAGAGACAATGTCAGATTCTTTGATTAATAATTCAAAAGATGCTTCTATGGCACCCTGTTTAAGGCAAAACTTGCTTCTATCTTCAATATCGTTTATTAGAATTTTACAGCCAAAGGGTTTTAATATTTTGATTACCTCTTTGCCAACATTACCGCAGCCAATAATTCCAACAGTTTTACCAGAAAGATTTTGACCTCCTTCGCGTATCCATTCGCCTCTTTTCATTCTTTCTGCAGATATAAAAATATTATGACAAAGCCCAATCATAAAGCTCAGAGTCAACTCTGCCACCGACCGCTTATTAATGCCTTTAGTTAACGCCAATTCAACCCCTCTTTGTTTGATTGCGTTCAGATCTAGATTATCGAGCCCGACTCCGTATTTAGAAATCATTTTTAGTTGTGGTAAAGCATCTAGAGTGTCCTGGGTCACGGGGTCTCTTCCAATTATCGCAGCATCGGCATCTTTGAGAAAATTCAACAACTCCGCCTCTGACAAATAATCAGTGTTTTGATTGTAAACTGTATTTGGAAATAGGCTGGAAAGTTTGAACTTTAGAGCTTCGGATTTGTAAAAGGCCGGGGGAGTAACAACTATTTTCATTAGGATCAACCAAATAACTGTGTCACGATAGAGGCTCCTGCCGCATAGGTACCGATCATGGAACCAAAACTGGAAAAAAGGAATATCAACAAAAGTCTAGCAACCCTATTCTTCCACCACATGGAGTAATGGG
>JAKUOQ010000180.1 GCA_022450865.1 Nitrospinales bacterium
TCAACCACTCTTGGCTTAAAGCTAAAAACTCTTCTTCCATGCCTTGGTTTACTTTGATGTAGGTAAATAGCGCATGAGAAAAAGGCTTGTTGGCGAGCTTTAGCCGCCGCTCAAACGAGTTATCTGCTGGCTGTTTTTTTTGATCTTGGCTTATAGGTGAATCTAGTTTCTGCGATAAAATTGAAGTTGCGTCATACTTTACCCAGTTTTCGGTGAAATCATTTCCTCCGTCATTCTTACCGTGAAAAAGTAAATTCCCATCCTTTAGCTCGGCAACTACCCGCCATTTTCGACCTAGCTCCCAGTTTTCGGCCTCACCGAATTTGAAATGAGATGTTTCAACGTAATTTTTTCCATCATAATCATATGAACCGCCTAAAGCCGATGTGACATTATTTGTTTTAGGATCAACTACAATCCAATTCCAAAAGTTGTCCACTATCATTTTAATCATGACTCGACTGTTGTTCAGCTTCTTCATCCACACACCCTCAATGTTGTCGTTTGCACTTCCGACCTTTACCCATTGCTGTTTTAGATTTTCAAAAGATCCAGAGCCTTTTATCCCCGTTTGCAAAAAAGATGAACCATCTGGTTTTACATTGAATTTAAAAGTTTTTCCCAAGAAGCCGTTTCCCGTCTTTTGAAAGCGAGGTTTTTCAACCATAACTTGACCATCAAAAGAAACGTAGCCACCGTGAATACTCTGCAATATCCCATCTCTTATTCCTAAAACCCTGTGTTGATCTGCGCAGATAACTTTATAATAGCCATTGCTAAAATGCTTCGGGCTATCTGCATTGCTAATAATCCAGACTCCTTCAATTTTTTTCGTTATGTTCGGATTATTTTGCTCCTGTTGTAAGGTTGAACATCCCAGTAGAAATACAGCTGCACCGATGGTAGTTAATATTTTATTCATGGTTTTATTCTTTTGAGGATAAGTTTTGAAAGTTCATTGAACATTATTCGGTTCTGTCCAATCCATCTATTTTTATTCCGCTTCCACGACTTTCTTTAAAGTGTATTTATTGTTTTGCCCAGTGTACTCGCCGTTTTTCTTCGATTGCCAATAAGCCGTAATCGTATTGTCATCTTCAAGTTTTCTTATGAGGCGATTGTTACCTTGGCGTTGGCCAGTAATATTGTCAGAAATAAAATCCCACCCTCCTGATCGTCCAAAACCATTTTTGCCAATTGACCACATTGTTATACGGCCGCTGGCAGGATCTATTCCAGTTACATTCATCCCTTTATTAGCAAGTTCTCCCTTTTCATTAAGAAATGTAAAATACTCAATTAAGAGGTTCCCCATTGCCCATGCGTTCCACGATATTTTTAGGATAACTTTACCATCATTATCTTTTGATTCCCAATTGCCCAGCAATCGTTCAAGTTTAGGTTCAAAAAATTTGGACTCCGTTGGTAAAATTATCTCACCGCTTTCAAAAAGCTCCGAAGCAGTAACTCCATCAAGTTTATGAAATGTATTTACCGGGCTGGATAGCACATGAGTTCCATCAGATATAAAGTCTTCGACGGTTTCAGATATTGTTCTGCCATCCTTTGAATATCCAGTCTTTATAACTCCTGAAACCAATCCGTTAGTGCTAGTGCCAACGAAATGAACTTCCTTTAAATTATCCTTTGTAAGTTCAGTGGAAGTCCCAACAGCACCCACCTTTTCAGAGTCCGAATGCCAGTTGAACCATAGCCTTTGCTTGAAATTTCCGTCCTTGTGAGCCGTTTGAAACACATCCCATCCTCTCTCAATTACTTTTGTCTCAGGATTCAAAAAACCATTTCCAATCCTTTCTATTTGCACTTCCTCATCAAGCCAATAAAATCTATACTGGAGAGTCTTTTCACCCTCTGCATTCAATCCTTCAGATTTCCAAATTTCAGTTTTTGACAATGCCCCGTTTTGCCCTTGGGCGGGAGCCTGATCCTGCTTCTGAGATAAGGTTGAACATCCCAGTAGAAATACAGCTGCACCGATGGTAGTTAATATTTTTTTCATGAAAATAATTGCGGTAAAAGATGAGCTTATTTATAAACTATCATTAATGTCAATATAAAAACGGATTGCAAAAAGTCTAGTGTATTGGTTTAGCAGTGACTCAGTAAAAAAAGAAATGAGAGATCGACGTGCGAAATTAGCCATAAAGGCAGCGGTGAAACGTAATAAAGATAACGTCTAATAATT
>JAKUOQ010000181.1 GCA_022450865.1 Nitrospinales bacterium
GAATTGTACTGGCGGCTACGTGTGTTTTGGTCACAGCCATGAAAAGCGCAGCAGGAACGCCTTTGCCTGACACATCTCCAATTACAAAGCACAGGTGGTCATCATCAATAAGGAAAAAATCGTAGAAATCTCCACCGACTTCTTTGGCTGGTATAATACTAGCAAACAAATCAAAATCATCCCGCTTTGGGAAAGCAGGGAAGTCCTTAGGAAGCATACCCATCTGAATATCCGCTGCCAATTTGAGAGATTCTTGAATCCGCTGTTTTTCAACGAACGCTTCCAATAATCGGGCTCTTTGAATTGCCACCCCAGCTTGGACCGAAAGAGCCTCCAGGAGTGATTCGTCCTTATCATCAAATGTACTGCCGTCTTTTTTATTTAGAACCTGCACCACGCCCACTAGCGCACCCTCATTATTAAGCATAGGCATGCACAATATGGATTTGGTACGGTAGTTGGTTTCTTTATCAAAGGCCGGGTTAAAACGGTCATCTTTATAGGCGTCAGGAATATTTGCTGTTTTTAGCGTCTTAGCTACGTCTCCCGCAATCCCAACACCTACAGGGAAGCGGATTTCTTTTGAGTCCATTCCTTCGGCCACTTTGCTCCACATCTCATTGGTATCCTCATCGTAAATAAAGAGACTGCTTCGTTCTGCATCAATTACTTCCGTGGTCTTGCTAATAATAACTGGTAGTAGGTTATCCAGTTGCATTTCTGCACCCAGAGCCTTAGCCACATCCAAAAGTGCGTTTAAGTTGCGGACTTCGCGGCTTGGCTTATCACTCATAATATAAATTCAAATAGATCAGGCGGCCGTTAAGCCACTGGCCTGGTCAGCTGTAATAGTGAAAATGGGGGTAAAGCCAGAAATATCGAAGACTTCCTTTATATGATCGCTCATTGAACATATAATGAAACTTCCACCAAGTGATTTCAGTTTTTTTATTGCCATTAGGAATACTCTTAATCCAGCACTAGAAATGTAGTCAATTTCCTTCAGGTCCACTACAAATCTGGTGACACCGCTATCCATTACCTCTACAATCTTGTTCTCAAATTCACTGGAAGTGTTTGTATCAATCCGCCCGATCGGCTCCAGAATGACAATATCACCTTCTTTTTTATCACGTATTTCCATAGTGATTTTTCCTTATACTAATTCTTTGGTCATGACTAAATGGTTTTTCCCGTTTTCTGTATAATAATCTACATTGGACATCAATTTTTTTATCAGGAATATCCCCAGTCCACCGATTGGTTTATCATCTACCGACAAAGATATGTCAGGATTTTCCTGCTCCAATATGTTATATGGTATTGAATCATCAACAATTTCTACATTAACTGCGTTATTATTAATACCGAAGTGTACATCAATCTGGTGTTCATCTTTATCTTCATAACCATAGTTAACGATATTTGTAAGCAGCTCATCTAGAGCCATTTGGATATCGTGAACTGCTTTTTCAGTAAGCTTATTTTCCTTGCTGTAGTCGTCGAAGAATTTTCGCACCGTGTCAATTTGATCGCGCTGATTAGTAATCCGGACAGTTTTGTGTGTGCTCACAGTCCTGCAATTTATAGAATGTTACCCTTAAGGGAAACAGTATAAAGGGGTGGTTTTGAAGATGTTTTTTAGTTATTTACAGTTTAGGAGTACCTGTTGAAAGAAAAAAATTAAATCAATGGTTTTTTAACATTTCTAAATTTTCTGAAGATTTACTCACTGGCTTAGATAATTTAAAGAATTGGCCAGACAAAGTAAAAACTATGCAAAAAAATTGGATTGGCAAATCCTTTGGGTGTGAAATAGATTTTAAAATAGAGGGCAAACTTCCCATCGATAAAATAAAATGTTTTACCACTCGACCTGACACATTATTCGGATTTTCTTTTTTAGCAGTATCAGTTGATCATCCAATATCAAAACATTTCTTAAATGACCCTAAATTCATTAATTTTAGAGAAGAATGTTCAAAAACAGGAACGACGGAAGAGTCAATTGCACTTGGGGAAAAAATTGGATTTAAAACAGAACTATTTGCGATCAATCCTTTAGATAAAAAACAAAAAGTTCCAGTATATTTTGCTAATTTTGTTTTGATGGATTATGGCTTTGGTGCAGTATTTGGTTGTCCTGCCCATGACCAAAGGGATTTGGATTTTGCAAACAAATACAAACTTAATGTTAAAACGGTT
>JAKUOQ010000182.1 GCA_022450865.1 Nitrospinales bacterium
CTTGATATCAATATTTTCTTCTAGTTTGTAGCTTACAACCGCATTGAATAAAATATAAGGGACGACAGACTCTGAATTGGAAAACCGATACCTTAGCCCTACAGAAGATGTTAATTTTTCAGTCCAGGTATGCTTTAGGTTGGCGAAGATCTTATGTTTTGGTCTTCTGGCAAGAGGCCCCGTTTCTTTGTCGACGGCAACCAACCATGTATGCGCCAAAGAGAAAAAATTACGCCCAGGCAACTGGGCTGTAACAGAGGTTTCGGTTCCATAGGTTTTGGCTCTATTTGCATTATAAGGAACCCAGCTATTGGATGCAGGAGCTATGATCATATTAGTAAACCTAGACTCAAAATAAGTTACATCGAATTTAATTTTTCCACCTAACAGACTTTGAGATAATCCAATTTCCCAACTTTTATTTTTCTCAGGTTGCAAAGCAGGGTCACTATAACCTGGATAATAAAGGTCATTAAACGTTGGGGCTCTGTATCCTGTTCCGTACGCAGAATGTATTCGTGTTCCTAGATTTTTAAATGTATAAGCTCCTTCAAAACGGTAGGTCAGGAAACCCCCAAATTGTGTATTTTCATCCTTGCGGAACCCACCAGTTAAAAGTATTTTGTCTTTATAGTCGAATTGGGTTTGAAGAAAGTATGCAGTAGTTTCAGTATTTTGGTTGAACCCTTGTCCTACGTTCTGTCCATTTTGCTTTTGATACTCTACGCCAAAGACAACGGAATAATATTCCCCTAAATCAAGGTTGTTTTGAATGTCAATCGTGGAGTTACGATTGTATATTTGATTATTTATATCAGCGTCATAAAAATAACTTGGGAGAAGTCTTACTTTCCACCAGTCAGTCAAATGCGTGGAAATGGGTAAGGATAAGGTAAAGGTATCAATTGGACTTTCTGATACTGGGTTATCGCTAGTACCAGAAGTATCAGTATCCAGAGAAGATTTAAGCCACCTTCCTATAAAATCTATCCTTGTCTTGTCTGAAAGGTTATAGCCTAATCGGTGAGACAGGGTTGTCATCTGGAAACCATCTTTTTCGGTGCCGTTGGTTGCAAATGCAGCTGTGTTGATTCCTTCTGTGTCCAAACGTGAAACAGTGAGTGAATAGTCAAATTTTTCATTGATGGCACCAGAACTTCCTAGGGTTTCTCTGAATGTAGCAAAGCTGCCTACCTCAAAAGATGCGAATTGGGATGGTTTCTTTCCTGTCCCTTTCTTTGTTGTAATGCTGATTACACCTCCGATGGCATCTGAACCCCAGACAGTACTCTGAGGCCCCCTTAGAATTTCTATTTTTTCTATGTTATCTAAATTCATTTTTCCGAACTCAAATCCTCCTGTGGTATTTGAGTTTGCTTGGACACCATCAATCAATACTAATGTATGATCACTTTCCGCTCCCCTCATAAAAACACTGGTTGTTGCTCCGAGAGTTCCTGACCGGACCACATCTAACCCCACTCTTTCTTGAAGAATTTCCACGAGGCCACTTAAGCCACTTTCTTTTATTTCTTGCGCAGTAATGACGGTAGCTGAGCCAGCTTGTTTTTCAGCCGTAGTTTTTAATCTGCTGGCTTGCATCACGATGGGTTCTAATACTTCAACTTCGTCAGCGAATATGAGGTCTTGAGAAAAGAAAATAGAAAGTGAACTGAAGAATAAGAGCTGGAGATAATATTGTAACTGTTTCAAACTTGGGTTCCTTTTATTGGAATCCAAAAAGAGACCCTGGACCAAAAATATCAATCCAAAAAATAAAATGCTTAAAGCGTTAGTTTGGTTTTTATAGTTGTAATCAGGTAGGTTTTTAGTTGAAGCAGATGCAGATAATGAGCCAAAAATTAAATAATTTTTCAAAATTTTCTCCCTCGAGATAATATTCCGGTAGGTCTCCTGACTTGGGGCTCTCTACTTTTCGCGCCTTCCCATCAAAACAGACAGTGGCATTATGCGAATTTCGTACCCGATACAGTTGCGGGGCAGTGCTGGATTTTAACCAAGCTTCCCTGACCGGAAATTTTTAAGCTAGATTCCTATTAAAGCAGAAACCTCATTCATTTTTATAGATTCGGTTAATAAATTACAAAGCCGGTCCAATTCGTCTTGCTTGAATTGGGAGAAATTGAAGAGTTTTGCCAGGTTATCAATTTTTCGTTT
>JAKUOQ010000183.1 GCA_022450865.1 Nitrospinales bacterium
TCCCCTGCTGCTTTAACAATAAATTCTACTTTTTCTCTTATTGTTTTTTCTTTTTCAAGATGAAATAAATGACCGGGGTTGTAGCGAATTTTATTTACCCAGGGAGCAACAAGGGGTGCTAGCTTATAATTTTCCTGTAAATCAACAGACCAGGTACTGTCTGGAAATTTTTTCCTCAAAACTTTTAAAGCTTCAACATCTTTTTCGTTATCAACAGCAATTCGTATAACATCAGCTTTAGCTTTTTCAAGTACTTCTATCTGTCTTGCAGTTGCATCCAGATCTTGAGTTTGTGTCGCGGCCATACTTTGAACAGCAATTGGAGAATCCCCTCCAATCACTACATTACCAATGCGAATCTTTCGAGTCTTTCTAGGCTGCATTATTTTATCTTTTCTAATTTAGGATAGTTTTTAGGTAAAAATACTGAGCATGAAACAAAATTTAAATGGCCTAAATCTGCCTTGTTGAAGCAGACCAGGTCACTCTGCTTTAAGTTTGGCAGACTAACCTGAGACCATTGAGCCCCAAGATTAACAAATAAGGCATACCATAACAAGGCAGAGATTGAATCAAATATACATTATTATCTAAAACAAACCGGTTGACCCACTTGCCGGCAGGAATGTTAAGATATTATTAGAAAATGAAATCCTGTCACTGAATCGAGATATATAAATCATGAGAATTATTTTAAATACAACCATCGGGTTGCTGTTTTTTGCGCATCAGGTAATGGCAGCACCTCATCACGGGCTCTCCTTATATGGCCCTCAAGGTCTTAAATACAAACAAGGCGAACCTTATATATATGCTAATCCAGAGGCACCCAAAGGCGGAAATCTGACACTGGCGGATTTTGGTGCATTTACCAAATTGAACCCCGGTTCTTTGAAAGGTGTCCCCGCTCCGGGGATTGGTCAGCTGGTTTTCCAAAATGCCATGGATAGCTCTGCCGATGATAATGAGCCCTTTTCACAATATGGAAATCTGGTAGAAAAAGCAGAAGTTTCAGATGACCATTTATCATTAACTTATTATCTATATAAACAGGCAAAGTTCTCCGATGGACATCCCTTAACCGCAGACGATTTCGTTTTTTCTTTCAACCTGATTCAAGACCCCCAGTACCACCCTATTTATAAAGAGTATTTTAAAGATATAAAATCCATCGAAAAAATTAATGAGCATACGATCCGTTACCATTTTGCGGTCCATAATCAGGAGTTACCATTGATCACCGGGCAAATGATCATATTCCCCAAACATATTTATGATGCTAAGGGAAAATCCTTTGGTTCGGATTTTGATGATATGGCTGTGGGAAGCGGCCCCTACACAATAGAAAAATACGAATATGGAAAATATATCAGTTACAAACGGAACCCTAACTGGTGGGCGAAAGATATTGCTGTCAATAAAGGACGATACAATTTTGATCGTGTCACCTATAAAATTTATCTTGATCCGGTTGCGCAACGCGAAGCTTTCAAAGGTGGAGAATTCGACATGCAACTGGTAAATAGCTCCCGCGACTGGGCATTAGACTATAAAGGAGATTTTGTAAAAAAAGGTTACTACCTAAGACAGGAATTCCCGCATACGCGTATTGCGGGAATGCAAGGGTTTGCCATGAATACGCGAAATAAAATCTTCAAATCCCGTAAAGTACGTGCGGCACTGGCAATGGTTTTTGATTTTGAATGGAGCAACAAAAATCTTTTCTATGGGCAATACACTCGAAATGATTGTTATTTTGACAACAATCCTGAAATGAAAGCCCAAGGAGTTCCAGAAGGCGAAGTAAAAGCTATACTCGAATCACTGCGTAAAAAATATAAGAAGTTCGTTCCCAAGACTGTCCTCACAAAACCGTTAGGTGCTCCGGGACAAGGATTATCTGCTGAAAGAAATCTCAAAGTGGCAAATTCTCTTCTCGACTCCGCGGGTTGGAAGATCGGAAGTGATGGGATTCGAAGTAAGGGGAATAATCGTATGGAGTTTGAACTTTTGCTAGTTGGCCCCGGGTTTCAGCGAATCGCAGAACCCTATAAGAATAATTTGAAAAAAGTTGGCGTGAAACTGGACATCAAGGTTGTCCAGGTTGCCGAATATGATAAGCGTCTGAGAAACTTCGAGTTC
>JAKUOQ010000184.1 GCA_022450865.1 Nitrospinales bacterium
CGCTTGTGTTATGGAATGCCTGGATTAGACTGTCAAGCTTTCCACCATCAGAGAAACAATCGCGCATGTTATCCTGCGTGTAGAAGATGCGCCCAATGGCAACAAGCTCCAACTTCTGAAGAGGGATCCATTATTAAAAGAGAATGGTGGAAAGTATGGCCTAAGGTAGAAATTCCTGATCTTATGCATGTTATCCAAAGTTATGACACCGCATTCAGTAAAAAGGAAACAGCCGATTTTAGTGCCATAACCACATGGGGTGTCTTTAAGCCCGTGGAACACGGACCTTTCCATATTATTCTTTTAGCGATGCACAAGGGACGGTGGGATTTTCCTGAATTGAAAAAAATTGCGGTAGAGCAATGTCAATACTGGGAGCCTGAAACAATTTTAATTGAAGCGAAAGCTTCGGGAATGCCTCTGACGCATGAGCTGCGTCAAGTAGGAATCCCTGTCGTGAACTATACGCCCAGCAAGGGGAATGATAAGCACGTTCGTGTTAACTCTGTAGCTCCTCTTTTTGAAGCAGGGCAAGTCTGGTGTACCGATGACAGGTGGGCAGAAGAAGTTATTGAAGAATGCGCCGCTTTCCCTTATGGTGAACATGACGATCTCGTCGATTCAACAACACAAGCGTTGTTGCGTTTCCGTCAAGGGAACTTTATACAATTAGATTCAGACTACAAGGATGATCCAACCTTTCTTGTAGGAACACAGGAGTATTATTAATGGGAAATCTTCCACAAAGACTTTTATTAGGACTACTTGAGTGGGGATCTCCTAAAGTCATAGAGCTTATTAAAAAAGGATGGATAAAAACAGCAGATGATTTAGAAAAATTAGAACCAGAAGATTTACTTGTTCTTAAAAATCTTCGTGATCAAAAAGTTCTTAGCTCTGCAAAAAATAAAGTCACAGCACTACCAAAAGAAAAATCCGCTACAGAAGACATTGTAGATATCTTTGAAGAGGACATAGTTCAAGTACCTATAGATAGATCGTCTTATAACCTTAGTAGGTATGAAAAAGCGAAAGCTCGTATTAATCCTGCTGATAAAAAATTATGGAGAGCTAAAAGTTTAGAAGATAAACAAAAACATTTACTGGAACAATATGAGTTAATAGCAACAGGGCAAAAAACAAAAAAAGAAGTAGCTGAGGAATTAGGTTATGTTCTTCATAACTTCAGTACCATAGAACAGGCGGCTAAGTTGAAATATAAAAAATGGCTTGAAACTCGACCTAAAGATATATTTTCACAAGAGTTTAAAATTAAAAGTACAGATCAAAGTAAAAGTAAAAGGATAGATAAGACGACAGGGTATGTAATGCAAGTCGTTTCCCCTAGAAAAAAAAGAGAGATGCTGGAAATTTTGGAAAATACCAAAAAATTAAAACCAGACGATTATAAATGGGGTAACGATGAGTTTAGTTTAGCTTTTACACAGGAATATAAAAAATTTTTCCCTGATACCTTTGATGAGGGGTTGGGAGGTAGTAATAAATTTATAAGTGATAGGTATTTGGCAAAACAAATCCTTGACTTTCAAGGAAGCAATCTAAAACTAACACCACTTCCCACCACCCTACGCTATGATCAAAGTGGAGATATATTTGATATAACCAGAGAAGGTATACAATCCAGTAAAGCTGCTTGGGAACAAACTCCCATAGGGGACATAACAACGGGGCTGGCCTCAAAGTATGCAAAAACCCAACTACTGGATGTTGATGGAATATGGAATGCCGCTAAATCTTCCATATACCGTGATCCTATGATAAGTGATTTTTTATTGCCTATTAGGAAAAATGTAGCAGGAGGGTTTGATATTGATCATATTACACCTATTCGTTTTGGTGGAACAAACAATAAATCTAATTTACGACTGATTATAAAAGGATCCCACCTGGGGGAAACACTCTCACCCGATATGACATCAGTGAACGCCGCAGTGAAAAATAAAAGTGCTATGGAAAATGATGTTTTTGAACTTAGTAAAGAAATGATTAACTTAGTAGTAAATAAAGAGTACAAAAAAGCACTCGATATAAAACAAGCCATACAAACT
>JAKUOQ010000185.1 GCA_022450865.1 Nitrospinales bacterium
TATGAGAGATATGAAAACGTACACGTTGTACTGGAAAAACGAGGACACCAACAGGGTGAGCAGCAAAGACTTCGCCAACGAACCCGGCACTGCCCATTCAGCAATGGACAAAGCCCTTGAGTTAGCCCAAGAGGCTGACACCAATATGTTTCCGTGGCTGCTGGAAGAGGACGGTTGCACCGTTGCCCACGGTTGGGGCGGTGACATGATAGGAGCCTACAGATTCCAAGGATAAAATCATGAGCGGAATGGCAGCAACAATAAAAATGGTTGGCAACAATGGTAAACGTTGTCAAGTGGAGTTCGGTCTTGAAAGAGCTGATAAGTCTGCAATCGATTGGCAGACGCTTGAAAAGATTGAATCACCTTGGACGTTTAGCGCGTCCGGTGAAATCTCAAATGATTCGTTTGGACAAAACCTCGATGAGATATATAAATTAAATAAAAATAATGATCTTTTTCGCCAAGTATATAAATACTGGAAAGAATTTCATTTGAATGATCTTCAAGCTGGCACATTAAGCCAAACTGAAATTTTAAAAAATTGTGAATCAACAGATTATGATGATCGATGTGAATTTTTGAAAAAGCATGATCTGTATGTTGATCGCGGTTATGCTTACGGCACAAAGTGGTTGACTCAAATTATTCCTGACACTATAGTCAGCGAGATAAAAAAATTGATAATTGAAGTACGCGGTTGGAGTTAAAATGAAAAAAATAATCTGTTTAGTTGGTGCAATCTGTTCAACAGGTTGCGTGGTTACTGAAAAGGAAATTGTGCATCGTAAAATATCGTTTGCCGATACTAACAGCGTCACGACTGTATATTATCCATCCAAATGGGATAAGTTTGTCAAAGCTCCTGATGATGGTACGCCCAAAACCATGCTTGTCCGATTTGGTCAGGCCCTAGAATAAAAACGCACTTTGTGCGTTTTTTTTCTTGACGCGTAACGGCTGGGCGGGAGGCGCCGAAGCGTTACGTGTCAAGCCTAAAATGCAAAAAATTTAAAAAAGTTTTTTTAAAAAAGTGAAAATAAAGCTTGTGTTTTTTGAGGCTTCTGATATACTGATTTCCAGATGAGAGAGATAGACCTCAAAATCATGGAACTGGAAAAGGAAATTATGTTCGGCAAATGGCTGGCATTCGACCCAATCAAAGACCACCAGTTGAAAGTTCGCAAATTTAACATCGAGAAGCGGAAGCTTCTCGATGCAGAAGCTAAAAAAAATAATTCTTGACTTTTAGCTGAAACTATGGTTTAATATACGAAGTTGTTATGAGAGATATGAATAAATGGAAAGAGTTCTTTAATGAGGTCGCAGCCGCCTGTAACTACTGGGAACTCGGTTTCGGTGACATCAATCCCGAAATGGAAATGGAAGTAGTCCGCGAATGCTTCGTGGAAGGCTGGAGTGCAGACCACACCTGCGACGCATGGCGGGAAGCGGTAGTTGAAGAAATGCACGATGCCCGATGAAAAGGGCTTGACTTTACTGAAAAAACTGTTAAACTAATTTTTGTTATGAGAGAAATCATGAACATATTCTATCGGCCCGAAATCCACAACGGGGTTAAGAACCACAAGAACTATATGCACTGCTACCGCATTGAATTGGATGAATCTTTCGAGAATCGTTCAAACGGCGAAAAGTTCGCTGGCATCGGCGGCACTTGCACCGAGACTGGCCAATACAAGCGGTTCCGCATGGATAGGTTGGAAGGTATGTATCCCATCGAAAACTAAAACTAATAAAATGAAAAAATTTATTATATCACTTTGTGTCTTACCGTTCGCGTTTCAATTGCTATTAATTGTAAACTCTGTTTATGCTCACACACACAATACCCAAAGCCTCAGCCGTGAGGAAAAAATCGTCGCAATCACTATACTGGCGGAAGCCAGAGGGGAAGGGGAAAAGGGAATGTATGCGGTGGGTGCTGTCATTGCTCAACGAGCATTTGAAAGAAAACAAACTCCCACAGAGGTATGCCTTAAAAAATGGCAATTTAGTTGTTGGAACGGCAAAACCTTAAAAGACCTTGAG
>JAKUOQ010000186.1 GCA_022450865.1 Nitrospinales bacterium
AACCAGCTGATGATGATGAAAATGATGGTCAATCAGGCTTATGAAAACATGGGGCTATCCAGCACCCAGTCAATTGCCACTCTGTTCGACGGCATTGCCCGACACAGTCCCGAAGGCATCAGGTTTAAGCAGCGTGCTGAAGAAGTCGGCTTCAAGCAGGCTGTTACTGAAAGAGACTCCGGTGACCCGATTCCGGGGAGCAAAAACTAGTACCGCTAAATAATAGTGTGAAAGCAAAACTCATACTGCAGGGTTTAACACTGTCCCTGCTTTTACATACAAAATGTGGAGGATATTTTTTCAATCTCACTTCCATTTGTCGTAATTCTCTACCTCTTTTAATTCCTCCAATAATTTAGTTTTAAAACTTTCATCCAAATCAACAATCTGAACGAACCTAACTCTTTGTTTCTTCATCTCCTCCTGATCGGTTTTTCTTTCCTTCTTTCTCTTCGTTTTCTCTAGGTTCCTCTCATGATCGGTCATTTTCCGTTGATTTTGGCCTCTTTTAGGTGGATTACCAAGTTTAGATTGAGGCTGCTGAAACAGGAACTTTTTATTGAGGATTGTTACCCCACCCTTTTTAAGTTCAAAACCATCGAGATTACTGACCTTTTCAGGGCGTCGTTTTTTCTTACCACCTAGTTTAAACCCGGGATTTGCCTTTCTTATCATTTTTGTAATTTTATATTTACCAGGCTTTAGTTGTGTACTATAAGAAAAAAGACTTTTTGGATTTGGTTTAATAATATGATTATGTTTTTCATTACTGGATAAATCCTCAATTGAAACATGTAAAGTCCATATAAATTTCTGCAGTGTTTGACGACTTTCAACAGGAATAATCAGCAAAGTTTGATTAGCTTCATCAGGTTCAGGAACAGCCAAAGAACACCCTGTGAATAAAAAGCACGCTAAAATAATTATATTTGTAATATTTTTTCGTACAATTTTGTAAGAATTTAATATTAATTTAGAGCACATATTTTCTCCTTTTTACGGGTAAACTATTGTTAAAAAACCGTTTAAGCATTTACTCATATTTCAGTATAAGATGCTGAAACGATTTCACTAGCTTAAGAACTAGTGGGCAACAGACCCGGCAAATTCTCATTACCGGGCTCAGTCACGCAGTAGATCTTTTTTGTTAATTGCAATTGTGCTATTCCGGCGGAGGACCCATGAATCTGTCGCCGGATTCAAAATTTGGCGAAAGATCAAGATTTGCAATTTTATATTCTCCATTTGCAGTATTAAGAATTACTGCCTTGCTGTCATTGTTGGGGATAGCATAGAGTTGGAACATTCCTGCCGGCGGAGGCCCCTTCTTTCCTTTTCGATCGGCTGCACCTAAAATAAAAACAAGTGCAACTCCAGATAAAACACCGATTATCACTGATTTCAGATTTAGCATAGCGACTCCTTTCTGTCAGGTTATGGATTGGATATTCAACAAAATTAGAAAACTACTCCCATTAAATAGAGATGTCAATAGGTATTTTACCAAAAAAATAAAATCTTCCTTGTTCTCTGTGACTCTGTGGTAAAATGGAAGAATTAAAATGACATGAATTTGTCTGTTTTAGAATTAAGTCTAGTGACCCCTTAATTCGACAACATTAACTAATTCGTATAAAGCTGTTACCACCAACCACCTGTCATTCCCGCGCAAGCTAGAATCCAGGGGTGAGGCAGCAAAGTGCGAAATCAAACAGAACGCTCGGCTGGATCCCTGATCAAGCCCGGGATAACACATGAAATGCTTTTTCAGTTAAATCTACAACAAGAGGAGAATAAAATGAGTGCATTCGTGATTGCAGATATTACGGTCAATGATCCGGAACGTTATGAGGAATACAAGAAACTTGCACCGCCGGCTATTGCCGCCTATGGAGGAAAGTACCTGGCACGGGGAGGAAAATCTGAAAAACTTGAAGGCAACTGGGAACCTGACCGAGTTGTAATTCTGGAGTTTGAAAGCATTGAAAAGGCCGAAGAGTGGATTGATTCACAGGAATATAGAGAGGCCCG
>JAKUOQ010000187.1 GCA_022450865.1 Nitrospinales bacterium
TACTGGGTCATAGGCTTCGACCACAGAACCCCAATGTTTATGTTTGTCAATAGCTGCTTCTATTGGCATTCCACCATCAATAATAACGTCACCCTCAGGATGTTTAATTAAAAACCATGGCACAGGTATTTCATAAGGTTCATCGCTGTGATTCATTTTGATAAATTTTAATTTCGTTTTAATTGATCCTGTTTGAAACATATACAGTCTAATACCTGAATTAAATTTTTTAGTTTGTTCAAAAATGTCTTTGTCTTTTTCTTGCACAAATACCTTCCCTACCAAGCTGCCTGATAAATGTTAAAAGCATCTGCTTCCTTTACTTCTCTCGGATTATTAACTAATAGCCTTGTTTGTTTCATTGCATCACGTGCCATTTTTTCACAGGCATTTTTTGGTATATCAACTTCCCTTAATTTTTGTGGCAAACCTAATCTCTTTGATAATTCTTCCATCCTGTCAATAAATTCCGCACTAACTGCTTGGGCTCCTCTATCAGTATTTAAATCTGGAAAAACATAAGGTGCTAGTTCGGCATAATTTTTTGCTGCTTTTGCTTCAACGCTATTGAATCTAAGCACATAAGGCAAAACTAAAGCATTTGAAAGTCCATGTGAAATGTGAAAGGTTCCACCAATTGGATATGCTAGTGCATGGACAGCGGCGACCGGAGAGTTTGCAAAAGTTTTTCCAGCAAGCATTGCTCCAATAAGCATATTGCCTCTAGCCTCTACATTAGAACCATCTGAAACTGCTGTTTCTATTGAATCTCCAAGTAATTTAAGCGCCTCTATTGCTAACATTTTTGATATCGGATTATTATTTTTACTGGTTGAAGCGTATCCCTCAATGGCATGTACCATTGCATCAATGCCAGTTGATGCTGTAGTTCCTGCAGGAAGACCTAGTGTTAGATCGGGATCTAAAATTGCCAAATCTGGTAAAATTATTGAAGACGATACTCCTTTTTTTTCTTCTTCTCCTATTGTAATAATTGCAACAGGTGAAACCTCAGAACCTGTTCCTGCTGTAGTGGGAACTAAAACTAGTGGCAAACGTGGTCCTTTAGCGTTTTCAACTCCCCAAGCTTCTTCTAAATCTTCATTAGAACCAAGTATTAACGCTACAAGTTTAGCAACGTCCATAGATGATCCTCCACCAAAACCAACGACACCAGTTGCATTAAATTTCTTTCCAATGTCTATTGCAGATGAAAGAGTCTTTAAAGATGGATCTGATTCAACTTCATCGAATATCTCAACAGAACCTATTTTATTAAGTTCTTCTATAGTAGGTTTGGTTAATCCTAAAGACATCAAACCTTTGTCTGTTATAAAAAGTATACGAGAACCAAGTTTTTTAGAAATTTCTTCACAAGAATCTTTTGCTTGACCACTACCAAACCGAAGACCAGGCGTTGTGTTAAAATTAAAAGGATTTAAAGTCATAATTTTTTATACAAAGTAAATATAGAATACCACCGAAAATATTGCCATTCCTACAAGGATCAATATCCAACCATAGCCTGTTCCAACCTTATCGATATAATTAACTTCTCCTTGAACTTCATCTGGTTTTTTATAAAGATCATTTGCTTGAATTGGTTTGTTGGGCAAGGTAGATAAATCCATTTTGCTAGCCAAAAACCAAATTAATCCTATACCAAAAAACCACCAAATAAGTTGATAGCCCCAAATAGAAGGTATTTTAAGAATCCAAGCTTCATAGCCTGCGCCAGGTTCTCCAAAAAAATTATTACCTAATACTTGTCCGGGTCCAACTCCAAAAAAAAGCCAAATCAAAGCGATTACATAAGCAAAGGATCTTAGCTTTGTTCTACTTGGATGAAGGCCCATATGATCGTTTAAAAAATCATGAAACTTTTGCCTGTGTGATCTATTAATATCAATTTTTGTAATATTAGAAAAAGCAGAAATGGAAAAACAAACAAATACATTAAATAACAATCCCCATACTCCAGAATGTATTGTTAATGGCCATCTTCCCCAAGGCAACCTATTA
>JAKUOQ010000188.1 GCA_022450865.1 Nitrospinales bacterium
CTGAACCAGAACCTGAGCCGGAACCTGAGCCGGAACCAGAACCTGAGACTGTGTCAGAGCCAAAGCCTGAGACAGTTTTAAAAACTGAGAGTAAAGCTAAAGTTTCTGATTCTGAACTTGAGTCTGGAGATGACGGAGAAGATCAGGTAGCCCCTGACAATGATGAAAAAAAGTTAAAAATTGATGAGCAAAAGGAGGAGATTGTCCAAAAGGATGAAGCTGACATCAAAACTGAAGAAGAAAGTGAAATGGAAGAGTTGGTTGTAGAAGGAACTGAGTCTTCAACAGTTGCAACTATTTCATCAGATCTTGCGTCTCTAAAAGACTCGAAAGAAGAATTAGAAAAATTAAAAGATTCTGTTCCAGAAAAAGGGAAGAAAAGTAAAGCAGATCTTGCAAAAGTATTGAAAGGGATAAAAGCTTTATCAAAAAATTTAAACCTTGACGAAATTCGCAAACAAGGCAAACTTTCTGAGTCGGGAGTTGAAAATAAAACCGAAGTATTTTCTAAAATTATTTCAGAGTTTGGAAAAGGTACTAAAGTAAAGAGAAAAATAAAAAAACTGGGAGTTTTGCAGCGCAGAACATATTTGCAGGAAGTTTATACCTTCATTAGTGTCAAATGGAAATTGCCCGCAGAATTGGCTAAAAAATTAGAAACTAAAGTGCGACTTATAGTAGCTAAGGATGGGACTCTTCTGGAATATGAATTTGTCAAAGTTTCTGGAAACAAAATCTTTGACCAGTCAGTCAAGTCTTTGCTTGCTGATCTGGAGAAGTTACCGGCTTTGCCAAAGGATTTTGATGGTAAAGTTACTGAGATCGGGCTGAAATTTAAGCCTCTTTAAGTGATACGCTATTTATAGTGTATTTATATTTAAACCTCAATCACAGGAGACTGTATGAAAATTATAATTAAATTAATCTTATCTGTTGGAATTTCACTCCAATTTGTTATACCGGCTTTAGCGATTGAATTTTTCGATATTAACAAGCCCGGAATAGAAAAGGTTACAATTGCCGTTATTGCAAATGACAGTGACGATATTATAGATCCATTAGTTGGGCAATTAGAGAAGCAGTTGCAAAAAACTTTGTTATTCGAGGTTGTGAAAGAGCCTGATCAAGCTTCTTATAAAGTTGAAATAAGCTCCACGTCGGATTCGAATACAATTGCAGCAACATTAAGCGGGAATCAAGGCTCAGATTTTAAAGCAATTTCTGTAGGAATGAAGTTTCGTAATGAAAAACCAGAATATATTAGTAGAAGGTCCGCACAGTTAGGTAATTTACTGGTAGAAAAATTAATGGGCATTAAAGGATCTTTGGGTAGTATTCTCGTATGGTCACAGTCTAAAAAGGGTGAAACTCGAAATTCATTATGGATGGGTCGTTTAGGTGTAGAAAAATCTTCAAAAAAGATTACATACAATTTATTTAACAATACCGGCGCAAGCTGGGGGCCTAAAGGATTAAACATTATTTATTCCGCACAAACCAGTGAGGGATCAAAAGTATTTTGGCAAGGATTCCGCCCATTAAGACTAAAGGCAAAAGAAATATTTTTTGACAGGGGTACAGGAAGCAGCGCATCATGGGGATCAAACGGCAAAGTATATTTAGCAAAATACTCTGGAGATAAAAATACTGATATTTATGAATATTCTATAGGATCAGGATCGGCACTAGAGATGCCTAAAGAGTTAACAAATCATTCAGCTATTGAAACTGAACCAGTACTTTCTCCAGATGGAAAGATGTTAGCATATGTATCAGACAAAACAGGTGCACCTCAAGTATACATAATGTATCTTGACTCAAAGAGAATGAAACGTATATCCACAGTTGGCGGTTACAACACATCTCCGGCCTGGTCTCCTGACGGTTCAATGGTTGCTTTTACAAGTCAACGATCAGGAAGCAGGTCCGCTATATATCGCGTTAGAATTGATGAGCCTTTAGGGAAACCAACTAGAGTTTCCCCTGAAAACATCTCTTCAGA
>JAKUOQ010000189.1 GCA_022450865.1 Nitrospinales bacterium
ACTTTCAACACAGATCAATATAGATCCATCCAACTAGATGATAATGGACGTATCGTAAATTTTCTTGGTCACTCCATTATGAATTCGAAGTGTGTGACTCAAGTAATGTTCACCGGTATCCAAATTGTAGAGCCAGATATCTTTTCTCGTATTCCAGAAAATAAATTCTGCGGTACAACTGAAGATATTTTTCCAGGAATGGTTAACGATGGACTGCCGGTATACGGGTATCTACATCAGGGATATTGGGCAGATATAGGAACTCGCGAAACCTATATTCAAGCTCACGTAGATGTCCTCGATAGCAAGCTGATATTGAGAACACATTCAGCCAGAAACCCCGAGGGGTATCTGGCGGTGCAACCGGTTCATATTGGAAAGGACTGTAGAATTGCACAAGATGCACAAATAGGTCCCCATGCAGTATTGGGAAACAATTGCCATTTGAAGTCCGGCGCAGTGGTTAAAAATTCCATACTCTGGTCTGGGGCAACCGTAGGCAATGGATGTACTGTTGAAAACAGCATTATCGGTGAGGGAGTGACAATTGACCAAAATGTAAAAGACAATTTACTAACACTTGGCACTTAACCCTCGATCTTTCTTTTAGAATCCAACAAATATTTAGTTAGAGTAATTTATGATTACTCAATGTCATTGTGGAAACTGTAATAGCGCCTTCTTCACAATTTATGATGCGTCGCACTTCTGGGAGATCAGCTTCACCCACTCTTAAATATTCATCCGTATAACTTTCAACATCTTTCAATCCTTTCTCCGGATTGAAATAAAACACGGAGTATTTTCTTGTCAGAAATTTACCATCCTGATTCTTCATACTTTCCTCAATATTAATAGTAAAGGAAAAACGGGGTGTTTGCCGGTTGATTTGTTGAATACGTCCATCCTTAACACGATAAAAAGAACTCATACCATCCCCTCCCATAACCACCTTACGTCCTAATGGGTGAGTCCCATCATCACCAAAGACCAATTTATATTTTCCATCAGACTCTTCAAAAGATCGTGGTCCTCGATGCATGGCAATGGAAGCAAGATTTTCATTCAAAAAGTTTTTTATATTCTCCTCTTCAATACTAATCGTAATATCCTTAGGCCCTTTAACGGTTACGGTACCTTTTTTTTCTTCACCATTAATATTTGCAACGACATCTGCAGCAAACCCACCAAACCCTGCTGGCCACCTTGCCGTATTAGAAAAAACTTCCTGCATCGTATTACGCGCTTCAATATCATCTTCAAGAACAGTTTCTACATCTTTTTCTTTGGTATAAGTAGCCATCCTAAATCTCCTTAAAAAAAATAATAGCTCACCTGAAGTTTTGGCAAGCTTTTAATTATAAAAAGTTATAACGCTTATAAAAATATTATACCTTATTTAACCGCAACACTAATGTCAGGAATACCTGCTTTTTGCAAAAGACCCATAACCTGAATAACCTCGCCATAAGGAAGTAACTTGTCAGCCTTAATTATAGCCGTTTGTTTTCTACCTTTTACATCTAGTTTTCTAAGAGCCTGTTCCAGACCTAAAACGGTTATAGGTTTGCCCGCCAGAAATATTTTTTTATCCTTAGACATTTCTATTTCAAGAGTCTTGGGTTTCTCGTCAATGATAGATGACTTGGAACTAGGCAAGTTGATTTCCATACGGCGGCTGAAATCGACAAAAACAGTGGAAACCATGAAAAAGATGATGAGCAAAAAAACGACATCAATCAACGGGGTCATTTCCATTGCAAAATTATCTTCTTCTCTTTTAAAGTGCAAAGTATTTTCCTTTTATTTTGTTATGTTCAGACTAAACACCCGTCTTCTTTGACTTGACCGGGTTTTTTTCTTTGACAACCCCGTCATAAGAAAGTTCTTCAACCAACTGAATTGCAACTTCTTCCATTTCAAAAACATACCGATCAATCTTACCGCGAAAATAATGATACAAAACCAAAGCTGGAATA
>JAKUOQ010000019.1 GCA_022450865.1 Nitrospinales bacterium
ATGAACTAAATAATTCATCCATGAACCTCCTCTAACAATCCGCTGGGTTGAATATTTTGAGGCATTCCATTGCATGCACCATTCCCATACATTTCCCGCCATATCAAAACACCCATAAGGCGACATTCCCGGTTCCATTTCAGTAACCGAATTGGTTTTACATTCCATAAAATCACAGGTATTGGCAAAACCTTTTTCATAACCCATGGCTTCTCCCCAAGGATATATCCGCCCATCTGTTCCTCTTGCAGCTTTTTCCCATTCTTTTTCAGTAGGCAGCCGTAAACCCAGCCAAAGGGAAAAAATAACTGCCTCATAATAGTTGATACCAATTACCGGCTGATCTTCTTCCCATGAATATAATGGGTAACGAGTTTTATGTTGCGGATCAAATTGCATGTACAATGCATTAGTAACAGGGAATTTCATGATAGAAAATTCTTCTAAATTAATTTTGTCATCTTCATCATTTTCTTCCTGATATACAAACTTGCCTTTGGGCACCGTTACCATTTCTCCATACTTTTTGATCTTGGAAAGAGCCACCTGACTTCCATCCTTCGACTCATTAAAAAACTCCTGAAACCTTTCGAGCTTTCTTATAGGTTCTAAATCAAAACTATCCAGCAGCTCGTGAATATCTAATCCGTTTTTATATAGAACAAGTTCAAAAACGCTGAATAATATCCTGCTATCACGATGTTTACGTATTAATAATCTAGTCAATAAGGCTTGCAAGTAATCCTCATCATTAGATTTCCACACATCTTCAACGCGAATTAGGCGGCACGGTTTAAATTGCGGGAAAGATTCATGGCATTGATATTTTAACAACTGGCGAATAAGCAAGTTTTGCCCTTTCGGAAGCTCTTTTACCTCTGCCAGTGAGTTTCCAGCCAACATAACAGCCCCCTCTTCGATCAAAATATCGAAAAGTTCCTTCCCTTCTACAACACCCGCTAATATCTTAAAAGCTTCGTGCCATTTTTCGTTTCCACAATTTTCCCTCACTATATTTTTCCATTCGGACATTTTCGAAATATGTCGTGCCGAAAAATATTCCTGATATGAAGGGTGACAAAACTCCCATCTGCGAGGTGTTTGCTGGACTATTCCTTTCCACCGAGGGGCGATATCATCTCCTTGCATCAACAAGTCAAATTTATCCTTTTCGATGTCGGACTTGTCGTAACCCGGTTCTTCCTTTTGGTAGCGTTGAATTTTGCCACTTAGCATTTGCTGAAATGAAATTTCGGCTAATTGATCCAGACATTTTTCTAATCCCTGGTCATCCACTTCCGGGTCTGACTTCAACATTAAATATTTGAACCATTGCTCATATATTTCAGCTCTGTTATTACACCCTTCTAATTGTTCATTTTCCCAAAGACTGCG
The DNA here is from genome assembly GCA_022450865.1 of Nitrospinales bacterium. Taxonomy (GTDB): domain Bacteria; phylum Nitrospinota; class Nitrospinia; order Nitrospinales; family VA-1; genus UBA8687. The sequence continues at coordinate 1,396 of JAKUOQ010000019.1, forward strand.
AATTATTTTCAGTAAAATGGGTGTAAGCAAAAGTTCGGGAGTATAAGCAGCAAGTTCTTTAATCACATTATTTTTTGCAGCGTCCCCCAGATACAGGCTACTTTCTTCCGGCGAAAGGGGCTGAAAGGTCATTTGAAATGCGGCTCCCTCACCTCGCTTGACTACGGCATCCGTAGCCAATGATCCAAACTCAAATTTTCGGCTTGCAAGCAAAACAAAATTGCTGCGGAATGCATTGTCCTCTAAAAAAGAATCCACAAAAAACCTAAATCTATCCTGTTGATGGAGTTGGTCAAAGCCATCCAATAAAAACATAAATTTACTGCAATTAAAAATTGAGTTTATGGTTCCACGAAGCAAATCTTCATCTATAACCAACTCTGGGTTTTCCTCTTTTTCCAGAAGTATCACATCAATAATTTCCTGATTGACAGTCTCTTGGAATTGCTGAAACCCTCCACCTTCAACAACATTCCCCAAATGGAAATAAATAGGAAGCGAATAAATTGGATGCGCAGGAGCATCTAAAAGTTCTTCAAGATAATGCATAAGAAAAGTGGTTTTACCCACTCCAGAGTCAGCATCCAGCATAAACTTCAAACTATTCACATCGAGTAATTTTTCATTGATGTGCCGGGGAGCAGGAAAAACAACTTCAAGCAAGCTTTGCCTGTGGTCAATGGGATTAACATCCAGTAATATTCGAGGTATCAGAGTTTTGTTTCTTCTACCTTTTCCCAGATTATCGTTTAACCACGAAGTCACCTTGTTCAATTGGTGTTTGCGATAGGTTTCGATCACCCATTCCAATGATTCCTCTGGTCGCACCGGTGCAACAGGAAGGCTCTCCCCTTCTGATGATGGAACTAGTCCTTCTATATCATCCATAGTCAAATAAATTTAATCGCTTATAATATCGGAGGTTTACAAATTCAAATTTTGAACTTAAAACACCCTTTACTTTTAATACTACCATATTGCAGAAAAGTAACCCGCCCTGATGATTCCCCTGAAAGACAAAAATTCCACACGCAACTTTCCATTTTCAACTTTACTTTCCATTACGTTAGCGGGCACCAAACATGGAAACAAGTAGCGCCACAATGAGAATAACGAAAAACCCCCACAAGACCATAAACCATTTTGGGCTAGCACTGGGATAATTTGGCAAAGGAGGAATGGCTCTATTACAATGAGGGCAAACTTCCGCTTGAAGTAGAATATCCTTTTTGCAATACGGACAACTTCTTTCTTGCATTTTATTTTTTTTCCTCCAACAAACCCAATAATCTCATGCGAACAAGATTCAAAGCAGTTTGCGCTACACGTTCCTTATTTTTTATGCGGTCATGCGTATATATATATTTTCCACTCCAGGTTCCAAATACATCACTGACTGCTATAAAAGTTAAACCTACTGGTTTTTCTTCACTACCTCCTGTGGGGCCGGCAATCCCCGTTACAGAAACTCCTATATCTGCTCCGGCAGCTCGGCAAACCCCTTCTGCCATCAAACGAGCTATTGGTTCACTGACCGCTCCATGACTATCCAAAATTTTTTGATCAACACCCAATCGGGAAACTTTAGCCTCATTACTATAAACAATAAATCCTTCCTTAAAATATTTGGAACTTCCTGATATCTGAGTCAGACGATGCCCAATCAGCCCACCGGTACACGACTCCGCTGTAGCTAAAGTCATAGATTTATCTTTCAGCAACTGACCTACCTTAGCTTCAAGTGTTTCATTATTTTTTCCATAAACATATGGTCCAATAGTTTTCATCAAAGATTGTTCAACTTCATCAAGAAGAGTTTCACCTTTATCTTTAGTTTCTTCCAGACAAGAAAGTCGAATTCGCACTCCTAGATGAGAAGGCAGGGAAGCTATATTTGCTTTATTCTGTAACCGAGTCAGCGAACCCACTCTCGCCCACAAATCAGCTTCTGAGATTCCCGTAGTTCTGAGAATGCGTTGTGAAAAAGCTTTAGTTGAATTTTTAATGAGCTCAGGGGCGATATATTGCTCAAATAAATGTTTCATTTCATGCGGCACGCCTGGAAGACAAAATAAAACATGTCTATTTTTTTCAAATCGCAAACCAGGAGCAGTACCAACTTCATTATACAAAACATGGCAATTATCCGGAACTTCGCATTGCGATTGCACACTTTCTGGGATATTCCCACTTCTTTTACTAAAATTCTCCTGCAACATTGCTTCTACTTTTGCATCTCGTCGTAAATTGGAACCAAACACTTTCATTACCACGGATTTCGTAATATCGTCGTGAGTAACTCCCAAACCACCTGTAAGAATAACCCAATCAGAACGCTGCAGGGCCTTTTCGACACTTTCTTTAATTTCTGAAAAATCATCCCCTATTTTTGTAATACATAAAACTCTCATTCCTAATTCAGAAATTCGCTGCCCTAGGTATTTGGAATTAGTATCAACTATGAAACCACTTATGACTTCATCGCCTATAACAATAATTTCCGCCTGACCTGATTTTGACTTACTAAAACCCATAGCTTTCCTTTGAAAGGTCGATTTAATGATTTCTAATTTTACGCCTACATCTGGTCAGGTTCGAGAAAAATAAAACGATCTCTAGCCCCAAATCCAAAATAATTATTTACCTGCTACAATATAGCGGCCAATAGTTATGGAAATGGATTTATTTAACAATGGAAGAAAAAGAATTATTACAGGATTTATTGAGTGAAAATGCTCAATTGCGACAAACCGCAACCAAAGCATTATGGGATCTTTGGTTCAGTCAAGCAGGCGAAAAGGCAGAATCTCGGATTCGCACAGGAACGAAGCAGATGGATAGACGTCAATATGAATTAGCGCAACAGGAATTTGAAAACTTGGTGATGGATTACCCCAAATTTGCAGAGGCCCATAATAAACTTGCGACTGTTCTCTATATGCAGAGAAAATATGTTCAATCCATTAGAGAATGTCAAATCACCTTAGAAATGAACCCAAACCATTTCGGAGCTTGGAATGGTCTCGGGCTTTGTCACTATGAACTTGCCCATTACCAAAAAGCTATTGAAAGTTTTAATACTGCTTTGACTCTTCAACCCTATGCCGACTTCAATAAAGTGTATATCGCCAAATGCCGAGGTCAATTGAATTGAGGGAACCTGGTGGCGAAACCTTAGAAGAGAAAACTGTAAAAACTTATCACTGCGATTTGTGGCGAGGGGGTTTTGAGGGAGTTCTTTCCTCTGGCGCTCAAACATTTTGCCTGTTTATAGCCATTCGTTTTTTCAATGCTGGAGAAACCATAAAAGCTTTGATCGCCGCCGCCCCTTTTATGGGAATGTTCCTCTCTATGCTGCTATTACACTATGCATCACTGACCAATTGGAAGAAGTCTACCTGGGGTGCTATCCCTTCATTTATTACAGGTGGCTGCCTTCTAATCGCCGCCTGGGCGCAATCCCTAACTCTTTTTGCCTGTTTAGTGATTGCAGGTTATATTTGCCGAAGTGCACTTCTTCCCTTTATAACTGAAATCTACAGCGACAATTATCCCCCAGGCAAACGTGCTACTTTTTTTTCTAAACCCCTTTTGCTTTCAGTGGGGATAGCTGCCCTTTCAGGTTTTATTGGCTCCTGGTTTCTTGAATTAAATATCAATAATTATCATTGGATATTTACGTTCCTAGGACTGTGTGCTTTTGCAAAAGCCGTAGCAATTTTTTCCATGCCTTCTGAGCCCGTTGTCGATAGCCCTCATACCAATCCATTTGGCAATATGAAATATATTATTAAAGATAAATCCTTTGGTTATGTTTTATTGACGTGGTTCATTATGGGATTCGCCAATCTTTGGACTTTGCCTCTTAGAGTGGATTATGTAACCGCGCCAGAATGGGGAATTGAAGGCTCTGCCATTTATGTAGCTATGATAATAACCATTATTCCGGAAACAATACGAATGATTCTGATTCCTTTTTGGGCATCTCTTTTTGACAAGATGAATTTTGTTGTATTAAGGATGACTCTTAACTTGTTTTTCGGTTTCGGTGTTCTTCTATTTTTTGTAACTTCAAACCCTTGGGTAATTGGAATGGGCTCTGCCTTGATTGGAGCTGCTTTTGCCGGTGGCAGTATCGCCTGGAACCTCTGGGTTACTAAATACGCCCCTCCTGGAAAAGCAGGGGCCTATATGTCCGTTCACGTCAGCCTCACAGGTATTCGCGGAACCATTGGGCCTATTCTGGGTTATTGGACCGTAAATCTCATTGGAGCCCGAAATATTGGCATTGTATCTTTCGTAATGATGTTTTTTGCCACCCTGATGTTAATTCCCGAAATCAAACATGGGGCTAAGAGATAAATCATTACAAATAAAAGGTATTTTGATATAAGAGGTCTAGTTTTACCTTCACCTTGATCCAATTCGTAAAAATTGATATAAAGTTCCTTCTGCCATTTCAATTAATCTTTATCAGGAGATAGACGTTTTGGATAAGCCTTTAGTGGGAATCATAATGGGAAGTGACTCGGATTTTTCCGTCATGGAGGAAGCTAGCAAGATTCTAGAAAATTTTAAAGTTGCCCATGAAGTGCTGGTAACTTCAGCTCATCGCACTCCGGAACGGACTCGAAAATATGTTCAGGGTGCGAAACGAAGAGGTCTTCGTATATTTATTGCCGGGGCCGGTGGAGCAGCTCATCTTGCTGGGGTGGTAGCAGCGGAAAGTACCTTGCCGGTAATTGGTGTACCAATTAACTCCACACCATTAAATGGGCTTGATTCCCTTTTGTCGACAGCTCAAATGCCCGGAGGAATCCCTGTGGCTACGGTAAGTATCGGAAAGTGGGGAGCAAAAAATGCAGGTCTTCTTGCTGTCCAAATTCTTGCATTAGCAGATGAAAAGCTCGCCAGCCAACTTGTCAAATACCGAAAACAGCAAGCCAAGGCTGTCGAACAAAAAAGCCAAAAATTGAAAACTCCCCATGCCTCAAATTTTAAAGGTTGATACTTCCGATCCCGATTTATGGGATAACATAATCAAGAAAACCCAAAAGGTTTTAAAGGGTGGAGGGGTAATAGCATTTCCCACTGACACATTTTATGGTTTGGGTGCGGATCCTTATAACAAAGAGGCTGTTAATAAAATTTATGAGATAAAAAACCGTGATCGAAATAAGCCGCTACTTCTCCTCATTGACTCGGTTGTAAAATTAGACAAACTTGTGGAAGAACCCTCAGAAGCCAGCACTAAACTCATAGATACTTTTTGGCCTGGCCCATTGACAATGCTTTTTAAGCCAAAGTCCTCTATCCCAGAGTATATTACAGACGACCTAATAGGGATAAGACTACCCGGGAACTCCATAACTCGAAAGCTTTTATCCGCTTTGAATCATCCTTTAACAGCCCCCAGTGCAAATCTCAGTGGTGAAGATCCTACAACCTCTGCTGAACATGTGAAGGACTGTCTTGGAAATAAAGTAGATCTCATTCTGGATGCAGGAATTTGTAAAGGAGGAGAACCCTCTACACTGGTCGATACTACAAAAAACCCTGTCCGACTGATTCGAGCAGGCGCAATCAGTTTTACAAGCATTCAAGAGTCTTTAAACGAAACACTGGAAACTCAGGAGCTTCTATGATCTTTGGCACCGGACTGGACATCATTGAAATAGAGAGAATTAAGAATTCTATAGAAAAATATTCTCCAAAATTTGAACAAAGAATCTTTACATCTAGTGAAATAAGTTATTGCCAAACCAAGGGGAATCCAGCAAAACATTTTGCAGCTCGTTTTGCTGTAAAAGAAGCCGTCTCTAAATGCCTGGGCACAGGAATTACCGGACTTTTGGGTTTTAAAGACATGGAGGTAATAAATGAAGAAACTGGTAAACCTGTTTTAAAAATGATAGGCAAAGGAGAAAAGTTGTTCCAAAAACTCAAACTCAAAACTATCCATATCTCAATATCTCACGATCGTACCCACGCAATCGCCCATGCCATTGCCGAACAATAGGCAAAACGAGGACCCTTGAAATCAATTCGGCATTTTCTAGAATACATTTTAGTCTGCATTCTCATTTACCTTGTGAGACCTCTTTCTCAAAAGCAGGTAGTCGGCCTTGGTAAAGGAATCGGGGCTATGGTATTTCGTTTTTCAGGAAAAAGAAAAAAAACGGCACTCACCAACCTCAATATCATTTTTTCAGACAGCCAAACTTCAAGCCAGAAAATAAAGCGTATAAAAGATTCATTTAAACTCCTTGCTGTTTCGGCTATGCAATCAATTTGGGTCACAATTAATACTGAAGAAAGGGTTCGTCAATTAATACCAAAAGAACCAGAGGGATTGGATATATTAAAAAAATGTCTGGAGAAAAATAAGGGGGTATTGTTTCTTACGGCACATTACGGCAACTGGGAAGTTATGGGGTTGTACCACGGTTTATTGGGCATTTGCCCATTATCTTCTATTGTAAGAAAACTTGATAATCCTTATCTAGATAACTTCACAACCAAAATGAGAACGGCAACCGGAAACCAAATATTTTACCGGGATGATTCCCTTTTAAAAATTGTACGAGAACTAAAAAATAACCATAGTGTAGCCGTAATGATGGATCAGAATACGGCTAGGGGTAGCATATTCGTAAATTTTTTTGGACTGAAAGCATCTACTCCTAGAGCATTGGCACGCCTGAGTTACCGCTTAGGAACCCCCGTCATACCTTTATTTTCCTATCCTACTTCAACAGGAACTTATAGTATTAAATATGGCCCTGAACTCATTTTTGAAAAATCAGGGAACAAAGATCAAGATATTCTAGACTGGACTCAGGAAATGGAAACCTTTATAGAAACTGTGATCCGTAACAATCCAAACCCATGGATGTGCGGACATCGACGCTGGAAAACACGACCACCCGAAGAAAAAAATGCGCATGTTTATTGAATCATGAAATGCCCAGCCTGTGACAATAATCTAACAGAAATTAATGCTACAGGTATTAAGATCAATGTTTGCAAAGGTTCTTGTGGAGGACTCTGGGTTAAAAACACGCAAATAAAAAAAATAGACCGCCTCAAATCAGGAACAGGATCCGAGCTCCTGCTTATAGAAAAGGCGGCAGGAGTAAAAATTTATCGCGATGCAGAACATCCTTGTCCCCAATGCAAAACAACACTTTTATATCGCCATTTTTTCAGCAAACAATATGACACCGAGGTAAATCAATGTTCAAAGTGCGGCGGATTTTGGATTGATGCTGGGGGTCTAGCCAATATCATAAAATTATCAGGCGAAAAGAAAAATGTTTTACTTAAAAAATATAATTCTGCCATCATCAATCAAAAAATTTCAGGAATGAATCTGGCAAACCAAGATATTGCTGAAGCGGCAAACTCAATAACTAAAATTTTCATGTTTTTAAGCCCAGAATTGGAAACTTTTAGGAAATAAATAAGCATTCAAAATAGCTGCAATCGAGATTATCTTTACGGAATACTACATTTCTTCAGTGATAATAGCTTTAAGTTTAGAGCGTAACCTATAAACGGCTTTAGAGTGAATTTGAGAAACTCGAGATTCCGTAATACCGAGCACTTCCCCTATCAATTTCATGTTCATTTCTTCGTAATAATAAAGAGATATCATCAATCTCTCTTTTTCAGGAAGCGTATCAATTGCATTAGCAATAATTTCTTTCAGCTCTCTCAGGCGGAGCGAAGTTTGTGGATCAGTATCACCCTTACCAGCAATACAATCCAGCAAATTTTGTTTCTCTCCAGACTCATTAGCTATCCCTAAATCTTCTAAGCTGAGAATAGGCATGCTTTTCGTTTCATTCATCGTATTGAAAAGCTCATCCATGCTGACACCCATTTCACCGGCCACTTCATCGTCTTCAGGGGGACGTCCCAATTGGTTCTGAAGTTTCTGCACCACCCCATCTAGAGCAGAAGCTTTTCGACGCACCGATCTAGGAACCCAATCCATCGCCCTCAGTTCATCAAGAATTGCCCCGCGCACTCGGAATTCAGCATATGTTTTGAACTTAGCACCTCGATATGCATCATATTTTTCCACCGCATCTATCAAGCCCAAGACACCAACACTAATTAGGTCATCGACTTCAATATGAGGGGGAAGACGTTTGGCAATTCGGATTGCAACATACTTAATCATCGGTGCATATTCCTTAATAACAGCTTCACGATTCTCTATAGAAATTTCGATTTGATTAATTTCTTCGCTTTTAGTGATCATCTTATATTTCTCTCGCTAAGCCGTTTGATCCAACTGTTTATTTTTATCGGAATCTTCTTCCTGACTCTCTTCAAAAACTATATCTTTTTGGTTCTCATACAATAAAATGGACCCACTCAATCAGACCAACCGAAGCGGTAATCTTTTGTAGGTTTACAGCATTCATTTGTCGCGAAAAGCACTCCTCCAAAAATAGGACTGATTACTTTCACCTGAAATTAGTTTCGGCTTCTCTTTTATAATTTTTTCCGCTAGTTCATTCATACATACGCTGAATTTAGAAAAAGGATAAATTTTTAGAAAAACTTTTTGTTGACGGATCGCTTTAGAGACATTGGGGTCGCGCAATATGTACCCTAAGTATTCAACATAAACACCCTTAAGAAAACCATCGGCAACTTTTGTCAGTTGTTGGTACACCCCCTGTGCTTCTCTTTCAGATGACACTGAATTAATAATTAATCTGAAATGTTTCTGTGAATGCTTGGTATGCAAAACCTTCATTAATGCATAAACATCCGTCAAGGAAGTAGGTTCTGTTGTAGCAATAAGAAATATTTCTTGAGCAACACTGCAAAAGAAAGTTACATTAGAAGAAATCCCCGCGCTTGTATCGAAAATTAGAAAATCATAGTCTCCGCTGATTCGGTCTAATTCATCCATCAATGCCATTTTCTTTTCGGGTTCCAATTGGGTCAACTCCTGAAGACCATTGCCTGCAGGCAAAATATGGATACCTTCCGGGCCATGCAAAATTATATCTTCGACATTAGATTTCCCCGACAAAACATGCCCAATATGCTTTTTTGAAGTTAAACCAAAAAGAATATCGATATTATTCAAACCAAGGTCCGTATCAACCACAAGAACCTTCTTACCCCTTTTTGACAAGGCGTAAGCAAGGTTAGCAACGATGGTAGTTTTACCAACACCGCCCTTACCACTACTGACAGCTAAAACTCTCAAATTTGATTGATTCATAAGACCGTATTTTAATATTTTTAAAGTTTTTCCTTCTATCTTTGATATCTATTTTCAACAATTAATTTATCTTGAAAGCATCTGAAAATCAAACCTATGAACTTATCATAAAGCAATAAGAATAAATACATCCGGAAAAGAAATTACTCGATTCAGAGAATTGTCGTTACTAATAACAATACTAGATAGGATATATTTATTATCATCTACTTGCTTTTTGTAACTTACGAATTTTTTTTAGAATATTTTTCTTAGCTCCTTCAACTGATTTTTCTTCTTTAGGTTTTGAAATTCTCCTTAAGTAACTAAAAAATACCCTTACAAATTTAGATGCGATTAATCTTGCTTTATTTCTTCTTACCTCAGGATGATCAGGACTAATTTTTTTTCCATTACGCCCCCTAACCCTTGGGGTAATTTTCAAAAAATACTTTTTAAAACAAAAAATTACTAGGAATAAAATTCCAAATACAAATATCCATTTTTTAATTTGATCAACTAGAGGTACGGTCCTCGTTTCAACCGGTTCAATTTTATTTGTGTCTTCTTTTTCTGTTACAAGGGCTTCTTTTTGCGTATCAGTCGGAGAATAAGTGCTAGGTTTTAATTTGGATAATTTTTCTTCTTTTTTATCCTTCATTTTTTTTGGTGCACTGGGAAGGAACTGAGATAAAAGATCGTCATTAGTACTTATAAAATTTTCTTTTTGTTTTTTTTCTGGAGAAACTTTTGCAGAATATATAAATGATGATTCTTTGCTGGTCACATCAAACCGAATAATTATGAACCTTCCCTGTTGCAACAGTTTGATTCGGTTTTGAGTATATTTTAAACCCCGTTTTGTTTGAAAACGTACACGAAGTGTTTCTCTATCAGATTGACGAGCAATAACTTTGGAAATAATAGAACTTTCTATTGGAAAACTTTTACTGAAAGATTCAACAAAAGCTCCCCGAAAATCAATTTCAACCGATTTTTCATCGAAAACAGGTTTCATCCAATGAGAAACAGGTTTCCTAAATTCTAGGCGAACAATATATCCGTTGTTCATTAAATGTGAATGAACATTTTTTAGACTATTCAAAGAACTCAATTTTCCATTTATTACAGTCGTTTTACTTGCACTAATTGCTCCAGCAAGACTTCCAAAACCAAATAGAAAGACATAAATAATGGTTAAGATTGTAAAAAATCGTTTCATTTGTAAGATTGGCTCTTATTTTTATTCCGTCAAAAATTCCAATACTTTTGTTTATCCAATTAAAATAATGCAAATGTTGTACCTAAACAGCAATTAAATAAAGGTTTCTGTTCTTTTTTGAAAATGGGATTTTACATAGAAAAATGGCGCAGAATATCCTGAAAAGAATATGGGATCTTTTCTTCGGGTAATTAGCTTCTTTTATAAACCGGGGCGGTTTAAGTGAGGGATTGAACTCGTTCCATTGGGGAAACGATATCTGTGAGTCTTACACCAAATTTTTCATTTACAACAACAACTTCACCGCGAGCTACTAGTTTCTGATTTACTAACACTTCTAGTGGCTCACCTGCCAGCTTCGTCAATTCAATTACAGAACCCTGCCCCAATTGCAGAAGATCGTTAATTAACATTTTACTGCGGCCCAGTTCAACTGTAACAGTAAGGGGAATATCCAGAATAAGGTCAAGGTTTTTGGTTTTGCCGCTAGGCACCGGGGTGGTTTCCTCATTATCTAAACTATCATCAATAGCATCAATATCGCCAAGGTCATCTGCCTCTTCAAAGTCTTCTTTTGCAGGATCATCTTTCATAGTTTTACCCTTCCCTTTGAATTTTTTCTGCTAACTGGACAGCCTTATTCCCACGAGATACCCCTGAGAAACCCTTAAATTTAGGTATCTGCTCTACCTTCAATAATAATGGATCGGTTACATCAGCGCCCAAAATGATGGTATCACCTACTTTATATTTCATTAAATCTTGTGGAGTGATAGTAGTCGTTCCCAACTCTGCCACCAGCTCTAATTCAGCTGTCAATAGTTTTGCGCGCAATCTACTAACCCAAACATGATCCACTTCCATCTTTTCACTCTGGAACTCAGTTTTGAGTTTAGGGATAATTGGCTTAATTGCAGCATAAGGAAGACAAATGGTCAAAGTCCCAGAAATATTTTCCATTTCAATTTTAAAAAGTACGACCAATACAACATCGTTGGGAGTAACAATTGCTGCAAACTGCGGGTTTACCTCAGATCGAACAAGGTTTGTTGTTAAGGTATGAACCGGACGCCAAGATTTTTCCAAATCTTCCAATGCACTTATAATAATACTTTTGATCATCCTAATTTCAATAGAGCTAAAGTCCCTACCCGTGATTTTTGTTTTTTGTGTGCCAGTGCCCCCGAATATGGTATCGATCACAGCAGAGATCAGCTTATTTTCCATTACCACAAGGCCATGTCCACGCAAAGGCTCCATACGAAAAATATGCAGGCAGGATGGAAAAGGTAAAGAGCTTTGGAAGTCACCAAACTTAATGGTATTAGTTGAAATGGTGCTAACTTGAACCGACCTTCGCATCAACTTAGAAAAGGTGTTTTGAAATAACTTGCAAAACATCTGGTTGATAATATTCAGAGTTGGCAGACGACCCGATATCACCTTTTCCTGAGTGGTTAGATCAAAAGGTTCAACACCCGATATATTTTCTGCAATTTCATCAGTTTCGGTCTCAAGTTCACCATCGCCTACACCTCTCAGCAGCGCATCGACTTCCTCCTGAGATAAGATCTCTTCTTCACCCATCAATCATTTCCTTACTCTGCCTCCACCCACAAAAAGTTCAATGAAACATTGAAAATCAAGGACCTAATTTATCCTTTCTTTACTATACATTGAGCAATTTATATGCCAGAAAAACTGGTCAATAATAAAAACTTGGAACTCTATATTTTTAAACCTTTTATTCTCTTTTATCCCAAGTTTAAAACGAACGAAATAGGAGAAATATTCTCCCTGATGGTCATAGTTTTGACAGAATTGTTCTAGATCAGCATATGGGGTTTTTATACCTCAATTCTTACATTTGGTTTCCATAGCAATATTTTTAGAGCTTTCATAAATTCGCAAATTTAAAAGCGAAAGGTCAGCATGGAACCCAAATAAGTAATATCTGAACCATTAGAACTTTGCTTAAGAAATTTACCAGCGCGGAAATAATTAAAGATTCCTTTTAAATCAAGGTGACGATTAAAACGGTATTTTACTTCCAATTCGGGCTGAGTACCGACATAACGCGCCCGGCTCGTCGAACCGGTACGCAAAAGCCCACTAGCGATTGAGTAGATACCGTCATCCAAGCTATCGCGCCAAATAAAAAGGGTGCTTGTGGTAAAAGACCAGTGGTCGTCCAGAATCAAATTTATTCGAGGATGCAAATCCCGTTGGTTAATCAAACCACTGGCGGCAAGCTGACTGATATGTTTTCCTTTTGGGAAAAAGGGGTTGAATGAATTTAGGTCTGAGTCATTCGGATCATCATCTCCCGAGTACACATCTGCACGCAAGCTGAAACGTAATTTTTTCAATCCACCGAGCGACCACGTGTAGCCTGTATCGGATGCAAGTGCATAAGCATGAATATCACCCTGACCAAATTCGCCAAATTGATATAAAAACTCAAAATTGTAGTCCAGCTTTTTCCTTTTTCCCCAAATTCGGGTTCCCAATGTGTGGCGTGTTTCTTCTGCCTCGCCCTGATCGTAAATGGCTTCCAGTTTGCGCCAACCCAAATAATAAAGATCGAGGTTTAAAGTAAAGGGCAAATTCTCGCGTACCGTATAAAGGCCCCAGAAAGAATTTGACTTTGCAGATTTATTGTCAAAGACCTCCGGGTTAAGAACCACTGGGCGCGCTATAAAAACCCGCATATCCCAATTATCTCTATGGTATATCCCCATAACTGCATCATTGCTGAGACGCATATTCGGTCGTTCCCGATAATTTATAAAACGCCTACTCCCAAAAATCATTTCCTGCCGTCCAGCACGGAGCGTCAGACGCTGGCCCGTTTTTTTCCAAAAATCAAAATCAAAGAACCCCTGATTAAGATCAAGCCAGTCCTTATCCACTGCTCGTGGTCCCCCTTCCCTTCCATTTTCTATCCCGCTCATGAACTGAATAAAAAAGCGTATGCGCTCGCCAGCATGAAGGTCACCATGAACCAAATATCGCTGCAGGTAATATCCATTATCATCCTGAGTACCTTTTCCCCAGTTATTATTATTTATAGACTCAAAATGCTGGCGAGTTTCACCACCTAAGGTCAAATAGAGGGACTCGGATTTATTGAGTGGAATGTATTTTATAGGATCAAAAAAATCTGTTCTCTTGGTAGGAGTTTTTAAAAAACTATAGTCTTCTTTATATCGAGATTGGTTGAATGAAGGACGTTCATTTTCAGCCCATGAGGAAATTGGAGACCAAACCATCATAGTCATCAGCACCAAAACCTTGATGAGGTTACGACCTAATATCAAATTTAATTTCCTTATGCGAAAAAACATTTTTTTATCGAAGTTGATATGGATTGAAGTAAAGTTACTGAACTATTATAAATCCATGTGAAACGATGTTATTTCGGTTCTCGCCGGTTTTTTTACGTCTAAATTCTTCGCCTTAAATTTCTGTTTATATCCCTTTGCATAACAGATAAAATGAACATCTAACTTTATCACTCTTACTGGTAAAAATTTGCTCACACAAGCGCAGAATCAGATTATTTATCTTATGTTTTTGAATGGCCTGCTTTTTTTGGGTCTAAATTTTATTGCTTATTCAATAATTTTTCCCGGCCCAAAAGGCTCCAAACGTATAGGCTATATGTTTATTACTTGTGGGCTGCTGGCTTACCTGGTGCAACAAATTTATCAGGGCATGCTTGCTCTTGATTATCCTCAAGAAAATGTAAGTGGATTAATTTTAAGTGGTTTAGTGGTACCGGTTTTTTTTGTATCAATATTTTATTACCGAATCAAACGCAATCGAATAGAAAAAGAACAGCAATCAAAAATCAAGGAAAGTAATGATTGACCTAAGAAGCGATACCTTCACTTGTCCTACAAAGTCCATGCGCGAAGCTATGGCAACGGCCAAAGTTGGAGATGATGTATTTCAAGAGGACCCTACCGTCCAAAAACTTGAAACCTTAGCGGCTGAAAAAACTGGAAAAGAAGCTGCCCTTTTCGTCCCCAGCGGTACCATGGGAAATCTAATTAGCGTGCTCAGCCATTGCGGTCGAGGGGATGAGATTTTACTTGGAGATAAAAGTCATATATCCCTTTATGAGGTAGGTGGAGTTTCTGCCTTGGGAGGGGTTCATCCACGTACCCTACCCAATAATAACGATGGCACCATCTCCATCGAAATATTGGAAAAAGGAATCAGGCACTTAGATATTCACTCCCCACCAACTCGCTTGATTTGCCTAGAAAACACACATAACTTATGTCAAGGGTCACCCATTCATCCTGAATACATGACGATCGTTGGGGATCTGGCAAAGAAATATGGATTAAAAATTCATATCGACGGAGCAAGAATCTTTAACGCCGCAGTGGCTCTAAAAATGCCTGTTTCAAAATTAACGGAGAAAGCAGACTCAGTAATGTTTTGCCTTTCGAAAGGACTTTCTGCACCCGTGGGTTCACTGGTTTGTGGATCGACGGAGTTTATTGACAAAGCAAGAAAAGCCCGAAAAATGGTAGGCGGGGGAATGAGACAGGCCGGACATCTTGCTGCCGCTGGAATAATCTCTTTGGTCGATCTAGTAGATAGGCTTCAGGAAGACCACGAAAACGCAAAAATGCTCGCAACTCAAATTTCTGAGATGGAGGGAATTGAGTTAGACAAATCCAAAATAAAAACAAATATAATATTCTTCAAATTGAAGGGATTCGATGCGGAGGTATTTCTTCAAGAGTTGGGGAAAAAACAAATCAAAATTTTTATGACCGATTCTGATGCGGGTATTTTTCGTGCCGTCTTACATCGAGACGTATCAAAAAAACAAGTAGAAACTGTTATCGAGTCCTTTAAATCTATATTAGCTAAGGGATGAAATTTAATGTTATTTGACAGTTTTATAGATTTCTCTATAATGAACGAGAACTTTAACTGAACAGGAAAATTATGATAGAACTGGAAATGCAGGACAGAATGGAATTGGTGCGTGAGGCTCAAAATGTGGTAAAAAGCCGGTATCTTTTATGTATCTTAGTTACTCAGCGAATTCATCAATTAGAAAATGGTGCACAACCTACCATTGAAGTCGATCCCGAGGATCTTACTAATCCAAAAATGTTCTTTGAAATGGCTTTAAGGGAAATTATAGATGGGAATATGGATCTAGAACAGGTTACTGAGCAAGAATAATCCCTCCTTCGGGGCAACCGTCCCAAGTAATTAAAAGTGTAAAAACTAAGTAGTAAATCTTTTTTACCTGAGCTATTTCAGGAGATGAACTATTTGAAAGGCTAAGACTACTTTATTTACGGGTGGGCTTATTTAGCACATCTAAATCCGACGTTAAATAAACGAGATTTAGCATAAAGGCTCATACGACTGTTGGGGGTTATTAAGTTAGCTGAGACATTGAAGGCTCCACCCATTACAACTCTTTTATCAAGTGTTTCACCCGAATATTCGCTTAGCTTGGCATCTGCAGTTGATGTCCACTCCCAGACATTGCCCGATGTGTCGAATAATCCAAAAGAGTTTGGTTTCTTTTGGCCGACTGGGTGATGACCAAGATCGTAATCTCCTCCATACCAAGCATAAGCCGCATCAGGTTTTTTACCCCAAAAATATTTTGTTTTTGTTTGACCTTTTGCTGCTTTTTCCCATTCCTCTTGACTGGGTAACCTTTTACCTAATTTTTTACAATATGATGCGGCCTTATACCAACTTATTTGCTCAGCAGGATGATTTGCACCTTTAAAAGAAAAATTTGCTCTTCCCATAACTTCTTTATACTCTTGTTGCGTAACTTCAGTCTTGTCAATATAGAAATTGTCTAGATGAATTAACCTTTTTGATGCCCCAATATTAAATTCTCCAGCGGGTATTAAGGCCATCTCAGGTGCTTTTCCAAAAAGATTTGCAGGGAGAAGGGCTATCAGTATTAAGATGGATATTATATGTCTTAGCATATTTAAAAATCTATTTATCGTCTTTTCTTTTTGATTTTGGAAAATTTTTAGAAGAACCTGAAATCTTTAAAAATCCACGTAATATAACCAACCCTACAATTATATAAAGTATACTATAAAGAAAATAGCTTGCTTTATCTGGTATAGACATTTTTAACCTCCATACTATATTTTTTCCAGTTTCCTAATTTTTAACAAAAAAAAACCCGCCGAAAATCTCGGCGGGCTTTCTTTTAAAACTTCTAATGACTACTTAGGAAGCTCGTCACGTTGCACCTTCCCAGTGTCATACATTTTACGTGTACGCTTTGTCATCCATACCAACCAACCCTGGAAACAAATGAAAATTGTTGCAATGATTGGAGGCATATAGTACAGAGAATCAGGCAAAGCAGGCTTCAGGATGGTGTAATACCAAGTCGAGATAGCCATATGCTCATCATGCTCTTTATCACGACCTGCCCATTGCATAAAACTAACTGGAATGAACTGTTCAGTCGGAATCTGAACATCATATTCACCTTCCGTCTTCAATGCTCGCTTGAACATAACTTTGACACGACCCTGATGAAAAATGGAATCAACTACTTCCACCTTGGCTTCAGAATCTTTTTCAGCAATTGCATCAAAACCGTTACCTACGGTTTCTGCTACAGTCACGTCCAATTGATAACCTTTGTCATTCGGCGCATTGGTCGCACTATAATCTTTAGCCATGAAACTAGCCTTCCAAACGTCGACCGGCTTCTTGGAATCCCCAAAGATAAAGTACGGTTTTTCAGCGCCAAAAAGATCCTGTAATTTCGCCGGCCATTGGATTGCTACGGCATCCGGATATTCAGGATCCTCTGACATAAAACGCAAGTCATATTCGACCAGATAATAAACAGCCTGGTCCTCGGCACTCCAACGGGAGCTAACCCAGAGGTTATCTGCTTTAGGATCGAAGTTACGTTTTCCTCTAGTGATCTGACCCGCCATTGCGATGTGATGCTTCATTGGATTGTCAACCAACTCTTCAGCCAAAGGAACGATTCTATAGTCCGTGTCTGGAGAATACCAACTTGGGTCATTTATTTTCTCAACCACCTTGCCTTCGGTGTAAACAGACTGAATGAGAAAATCAGGAATTGGTTTGTTAGTCAAAGGATCAATTTTCTTTCTAGGACACAATGAGTTAACAAATGCCGCTACTTGCCACCTTTCAGGTCCTGTCAACTGTTCCCGAAAGTTAGGCATTGGAGTGCCATTTAAACCCGTAGATATTGTTCGTGCAATAACGAAAGGATTAAATGGATCTCTTCGTGCTCCACGGAAATTCCAGCATTGTTGCCAGTTTGCTGCAACAATTGGGAAACCCCAATCATCTTTCATTGTCGGGTTACCATCACCACGTCCCTCACCACCATGACACTCCCAGCATTTATTCTTCATGAATAATTCTTTACCAGCATCAATATGTTCTTGAGGCACACCCAAATGGTAGGGTCCTGTAGTTGCTGCCCAAGGGGCATCTCCTAGTGCTCCTTTTCCCGAATCACCTAGATCTGCTCCTACCCCGGTGATAACATTGTTTACTTCTTCATCCTCATCGTCCCATTCCCGGTCTTGAACCAGACTCTTAACAAATTGGACTACCGCTAGGATTTCATCTTCAGCCAAAAACTCTCCCCATGCCGGCATTGCCGATCCCTGAAGTCCATTTTTAACTGTATTTATAAGGTTAATATCCATTGGGAGCTCACCAGAATCCGTTACGCGGATTTTGAAAGTTCCCTGAATGAAGTTACGCGGTCGAGTGAACAATCGTTCTGCAGAAGGGCCATCACCACCACCCTCTACCCCGTGACACCAGACACAACGTTTAAAATAAACCTTCTTTCCCTTTTCTAGCATATCTTTCTTGATCGGATCCGGCATTGCAGCCAAAGCCGTACCCGGAATCACAATCATCGCCATTGCCAGAAAAGACATAATCAGGCGTTTGATGTAGTTGTTAATTTTTGTCATGGTCATTTCCATATGTTTAGGTTTAGTAACCGTTAAGTTCAAGTTATTCCCCACCACCTGAGGTAGAACCTTCTGTACCAAATGTTCGTGGATGCCATCCTGTGTACCAATATTCAAATAGGATGACCTTCCAGATTTCCTCAGTTTTTAAATGCTCTTCCCATGGGGGCATTGCTGAAGACCAAGGGGTGGATTCGTTAGGAAGACCAGGTCCGCCTTTAGACACCCGCCAGAACAGAAATGCTTCCTGCAACATAGCAATGGTACCCGGATCAATGAAGTTTGCAGGGGTGGGATTGAACACATGTGAAAACATTCCCAGTCCATTCAACTGATCACCATGACAGTAATGGCAGTTCTGAAAGAAAATCGTGCCGCCTTCCGTCACATACTTCATGTACTCATGCTTTTCCGCATCGAGAAATGGAAAACTATCTTTGTAGTTATCCTGCTCATCTATACGGAAAGGATTATTGGTTGATTCCAGCGGGTAAGTCTTGCCATGCACCTTAGTGGTAGCAGGAGGTGCGGGGTGAACCGTCCTCAACTCAACCGGCTCCTGGAAACTCGGATAAATCGTGTTATATGTTGCAAACCCTACCAGTATCGGTAAAGCCGTAAACACGATGATTCGCGCTAATTTGTATTCACCTACAATTGTTTTAACAATCGGTGCTCTGAACTCCCGAAAAGTCTCTGGATCCTGACTAATATAAAGAAAGGTTCCAATAGACCACATTACCATATAGGTAATAAACAGAGTCCAGGGAATGTGCGGATACAAAACAAATTCATAAAAATAAAACCCAACTGACCAGACATACAGTCCCTTCAGCGATATCGGGGGGCTGAGCCTGAGCATTAGGTGTGTGATGATCAGATACGCTACAAACAACAAAAAGTAAACGTATCTGTTAAGAATCCAGCCGACCTCCTTCGGTGTAAAGATAGGAAAAATAGCGTTATGAAACACCGCCAGGCCGACAACAAACACCAAAAAGCTTACTAAATTTTTATTCATTGTTGTCTCCTAAATTAACTGCCAGCCG
>JAKUOQ010000190.1 GCA_022450865.1 Nitrospinales bacterium
TCATCTCGCATAGCAAACTGATCATTTTCAAACTTTGGTAATTGACCCGTACCCAACATGCTTGCTTTATTTACAAGAAAAGGAGGGTAGAGTTCTTCATATCCATTTTCCTGAGTCTGCACATCTACCATAAAATTTACCAAACCCCGCAACAAAGCTGCGCCGGCCCCTTTGTAAATCGCAAACCTTGCACCAGATATTTTTGCGGCTCGCTTCAGATCAATTAAATCAAGCTTTTCACCAAGTTCAACATGGTTTAGGGGTTCAATGGACAAGCTGGGTTTCTTTCCCCATTCTCGAACAAACCTATTGCTGAACTCATCTTGACCATCAGGAATACTTTCATCGGGTAGGTTGGGAATGTTCAAAAGTTTTTCATGGATAATACTTTCTAATCCTTCAATTTTTTCATCTAATTCTTTGATAAATACATTCAGATTTTTTACTTCTTCCATTTGTTTAGAAGCATTTTCTCCTTGCTGTTTCAGTTTTCCAACTTCTGCAGAAAGTTTCTTTTTTTTATTTTTGAGTTTTTCGGATTCCTGAAGTCCTTGTCGCCTTTCATCTTCCTGTTTCAACAATGTATCCAAGTCGTGATTGTTCCCATTTCGACGACCGAGTCCGGTTTTTACAGTCTGAAGGTTTTCGCGGATAAACTTTATATCTAGCATTATCTTTTCTTTTTAATCCTTTTTTCTATTCCTACCAGCTTCATTTTCAATATAGAGGGATAAGTGTATTGTCCTTCTAAAGCCTTAAATCGGTTGTAAGCATCTTGAAGATGTCCTTCTTCTTCTAGGCAGGATGCCACTACAAAATCAATTTCTGATTTAAAACGACTTTTGGAATATTCCAGATTAAAATCCCGGTATTGGTTTCTTACTTCAGGGCAACGATTGAGGGTATAGAGGATTTCTATGATCTTAAATTTTGTTTCCTCTACCCAAGAACTTTTAGGATAATTTTCTAAAAGGATTTCCAATTCCATTAAGGCCTGCTCATAATTTTGTTTTTTATAATAAATCGAAGCAATTCGGTATTGATGATCTCCATTGGAAAAATCTTTTTTATCAAAATTTATCAGGTTTTGATATTCAATGATGGCTTGATCATAATCTTTTAAACCAAATTCCGCGATTTCAGCGATATATTTTTGCGCTTTATAACCAAAAGGGCCCTGTGGGTTCATTTGCCGAACTTCCTGAAAAAACATAAGAGCTCGTGTGCTGTTATTCAAACTAAAATGATGGATTTCTCCTATTCTAAAAAGGGCTTCTTCGGCTTTCGACCCGGAAGGATTTTTTTGTAGAACCTCATTTAGTAATTCAAGAGCGCTGTGGTTATGACCTTGAATCCATTCTTCATTGGCTTTATTAATTAAAGGGTTATTTTGCTCGGTGCAGGAAACAAGGATAAACAGTGAGGAAAAAAAAATAGATGCTATTTGAGCAGAAAAAAGTTTTTTATACATTTGTAAAAGGGCCAAGCTGCTATTTATTTTATTCTACTAGTTTTTCTACGCTTACAACCTGATTCGATTCACCTGTTCCGACCAGTCTAACCCCCTGGGTGTTTCGGCCAATCACAGAAATTTCATTGACCTTCATTCGAACAATATTTCCATCGGAAGTAATAACTAAAAGCTGATCATTTTCGGTTACCTGCTGAACACCCACAACCGCGCCAATTTTTTCATTACAACGAATGGTCATAACTCCTAATCCACCACGCCCCTGAACAGGGTATTCCTCTAACTGCGTTCTTTTTCCGTATCCATTAGATGTTACAGTAAGGAGCATATTCCCGGGGTGGACAATTTCAGCCCCTACAACGCGGTCGTCTGTTTTCAAACGAATGCCTTTGACACCTCTTCCTGTTCTACCAATTGGGCGAGCTTCTTTTTCAGAAAATCGAATTGAAAACCCTTTTTCAGTCGCTAACAGAATATCGCTTTCTCCATCACA
>JAKUOQ010000191.1 GCA_022450865.1 Nitrospinales bacterium
GGGTAAATACCTGGAAGCCTTACAAGATTACACACAAGCCATACAGCAAAAATCAAATCCTCAAATAAAAATAAATTCGCTATATAACTCCGGCAATGCCCTTTTTAAATTGGGAAAACTGGAAGAAGCCGAGGCGGTATATAAAAATGTACTGACGTTGGATTCTTCTGATATGGATGCGAAGTTCAACCTTGAATTCGTTCGCGAACAATTAAAAAAGAAAAAAAATCAGGAAAAAGAAAATAATAAAAGTGACGCATCTAATCAAAAAAAGAAAGAATCTCAAAAACAAAAAGATAATAATCGAGAAAACAAACCTCAACCCAATGAATCCCCCTCTGGCCAAAAAAAACCTCAGAAAAATAATCCAAAGGAATCTGCAAAGGTAAATCCTCGGGAATTAAATGAAGAAGAAGCAGAACAATTATTGAAAAACCTTTCTGAAGATTTAAAAAAGATTAGCCGTATGCAGGCAGCCAAAGATAAATCAAAAAAAGCTTACCAAGGCAATCAATGGTAAAAAGATGACTCGATCGAAATCTTCAAAATTACTCTTAATCATAAGCCTGCTGTTTTTCCTCTTATTAACATTGCCCGCATGGGGAGAGAATATTCAGGTATTAGCTACTGTAGACAAAAATGAAATTACTTTAGAAGATAGCCTGCAATTATCTATTACCATTCAAGGAACTCAAAATACCTCCCCTCCAGAATTGCCTTCTTTACCTGATTTTCGCATTTCATCTTCTGGCACGTCATCATCGACTCAGATAATTAATATGAAACGTAACATTTCCATAACTCATAATTATCGCCTAACCCCTATGAACACAGGTCATTTTAAAATTGGTCCAGCCCGCATAAGAACCAATGGAAAAACCTATGTTACTCAACCCATTGCCATTGAAGTAAGGAAACCTACCGCACCAAGTCAATCAGGTAATAGGTCTGTTTTTATAGAATCGGCCATATCTAAAAAGAAAGCCTTTGTTGGAGAGCAGTTAATCTATTCCTTCAAAGTTTTTCATCGTGTAGAGGTCAAAAATTTTAATTTAAATATGCCATTTGGCGTATCCTATTTTCATAAAGAAGATCTAGGAAAAGCAAAAAGTTTTAATAGTGTTATTAATGGAATTCAATACCATGTTCAGGAAGTTTCCGTGGCATTGTTTCCTATTAAACCAGGGAAAGCAGAAATCCCAACAGCAAGTCTTGAGTTTGATATCTATCACCGTACACAAAAACGTTCCAATCAAGGACCTTTTGGCCAGTTCTTCAACGATCCATTTTTCAATCAATCAACTCGCGCAGAACATAAAATTTTACGAACCAAGCCTATATTTCTTGAGATATCGCCCTTACCAGAAAATGGAATGCCAAAAAATTTTGATAATACTATTGGTGAATTTCAAATGGATGCAAACTTGGGAAAAAACAACCTTGAAGTTGGGGATACCACCACACTGACCGTAACTGTTTCAGGCAAGGGAAATATTCGCGGAATAATTCTTCCTGAACCTGACCTTAAAAATTTATTTAAAGTCTACCCGGATCAACCGGAAACCCATCAAACAGTAACAGGAAATCAGATTGCCGGTAAAAAAATATTTAAATTTGCATTGGTACCTTTAAAGCCAGGTTTGACCAATTTGCCTATTTTTTCCCTTTCCTATTTTGACCCATCTGCAAGAGATTACCGTCAAATTTCAACTCAGCCAATCAAAATAAGTGTAAGTCCATCTACAGCAAAAGAAAGTTTAAACTTAGTCCAATCAAACCCCCTTGGAAATAATTCTACCCAACCAGAAATTGAAAATTTAGCAGAAGACATACTTCCCCTTCACACGCAACTAGATGATTTCAAAAATATAAATACTAAAACCGATTCCCAAACTATTGTGGAATTTATTTC
>JAKUOQ010000192.1 GCA_022450865.1 Nitrospinales bacterium
TTCACCAAATCCGTGCACTAATGGCATTTATCGTCCACCCAATTTTGGGTGATAAAATATATTGTGCTTCCACCTTATTAGCTAACAGGGAAATTGCTCTATACGCACATTGCCTCGTTTTCGAACATCCCATCACCAAGGAAGAAATTACCATTGAATCACCAACTCCCTCCTACTGGCCAAAAAGTTAGGAAGGGGTAGGTAAAGTATCGGGGTTGGTCTGCAATGTTTCTTTGACAAGGTCATCTTTTGTAGTATGGAATCCCATATCAATTGCAAGGGAAATAAGGATAGGAACCAAGAATAAAGTAAAAAAAGTGGAGATACTTAATCCCCCTATCAATGCGGTTCCCATACCGCGATAAAGCTCGGTTCCGGCTCCTTCGCCAAATGCCAGTGGAATCATACCGAACACGCTTGAAATTACGGTCATCATAATGGGGCGTAGTCGGGTCTCACAAGACAACAATAATGCTTGTCGCTCTTCCATACCCGACTTAATGTTGTTGAGCATCTGATGCACAATAAGGATGGCGTTATTGACAACGATTCCTGCCAAGATAACCACTCCTAATTGCGTTAGGATATCGAATGTAATCCAGTTCCATCCTTCCACCATAGCCTGCGCATTGGGGATATTCCACTCATCGAGAATACTTTTTATATTTCCACGCTGATACCAATTGTTCCATGTAATTCCCAGAAAAGAACCCGAAACCGCCAGCACAACAGTGAGCATAACAATAAAAGGTCTGATAAAAGATGAGAATAAAGCTACTAGAAGAAGATAGATAAAACCTAAAGCATAAACGAAACTTGTCGCCAAGGATCTTTCAGTAGAGGCTAATTCATCGGCCGATCCACCAATACGCAATCCAAATTTTTCATTCACGGTTAGCCTTGTGGGAACCAATACATTTTCCTCCACACGGTCGATGACCGTCTGCATCGGCATATCTTTTCTCACTTGAACACGAAGTTTAATCGCCCGTTCTGTGCCAATATGATCAATCCTCGCTGGTCCAGCATCAATTTCTATATTCGTTAAATGACCGAGGTGCGTCATTAGGTTCTCGTCCGTCCAAACTGGAAGAGAACGGTAGTCCTCCAATCCTAATTTATTATCATCTTTTTTCTGCACTAAAACAAAATCGATGGGCTCCCCATTGTCATTGAACTCGCCCAGATATTTTCCTGCGTTGAGTGATTCGACAATATCTCCAATTTCCTGCATACCCATATTTAATCGCGCCGCATCTTCCCTCCTTGGTAAAAAACGAAGTTCAGGATTACCAAATTTAAATTCCGGTCTTACAGAATGCACCCCATCAATACCTGAGATTTTACCTATCAAACTCAATGCAATATCTTTCAACTTGAAAATCTCGGGTCCGGTTATTTCCACTTCAAACGTTTTATCTGCTGAACGAAAAATAGGACGTTGCACGGCAAATGCAAAACGGTAACCAGGAATGGCAAAAATTTCTTGGCCCATTTCATTTGCCTTAACAGCCATTTTTATTTCCCCACGCTGCCCTTGCGCCAACTCCTTTTCAATGATGGCTCCGCCACCATTAAATCGGGGAGAAAAAACCAAGAAATTTCGGTTCACATCTTCCATATCTACGATCTTCTTTTCATACTCAGCAAGATACTGCATATTGGTTTCTGCAGGAGTACCTGCGACGGGCTCAATGAGCATGAACACCATATTCGTGTTTCCATAGGGAAGATAATCTTTTTTAGGCAGCGTCTGACCGCTGTACCAAAGTATCCAACAAACTCCCCCAAGAATTCCGAGACGGAAAAGAAGGCTAACCGAAGAATGGCAAAGAACCCGTTCCATAAGGCCAGAATAGGCATTGCTAATAGCTTTTCCCAATAACACCACGGGACGCAGCAGG
>JAKUOQ010000193.1 GCA_022450865.1 Nitrospinales bacterium
CAAGCAAATGGAGTATGTATTTCAAGAAGTGTTCATGAGTTTATTAATAAAAAGATGGAATTCTTGTTTAATGATTTGGGTGAGCAAACTGTAAAGGAAAATAAATTTCATGCTTTTGATGTTGTTATAGATGATTCGCATAAACGAACAGTTAAAACCCAAAGAAAATCGAAAACACCTCTTTTCGCAACAATTGCCGCGGTTCTCATTTTAGTCGCTGGTGGCTTTGCCTACTACCAACACTCGCAGATGAACAGTTCCCAGGAATCGGTTGAAATCTCCGACCGACCCACAATCCTGGTCATGCCGTTCGCCAACCAGTCCGGAAACCCAGAGCAGGACTACATCGGGATGGGCATGACCACCCATCTTATCACGATGCTCTCGCAGTTCGACCAGCTGCTGGTACTTGCGAAAAACACGGGGGAGCATATCCAGAAAAACAAGATTCCCAACGAGGAGATTGTCAAGCAGTATGGGGTTCAGTATGTTCTTAACGGAACGACGCAGGCGGCTGGGAAGAGAGTACGTATTAATGTTGAACTTTCAAATATTGCCAGGAACAATGTTGTTTGGTCTGAGGTATATGATTTTACGGAAGATGATATTTTCGAGATTCAGGACAAAGTGGGAAACTCTGTCCTAGGTCATTTGTCAATCGTTGGAGGTGCTCGTTCATATGCTCGAAAGTATAATAGACCTGAGATGTTCAAGAACGCTTTATTATCTTTTTCAGCATTTCAGATGTGGTCTGAAGATGGTTATAACAAGGCAAAAGAACTAAACGACAAAAATTTGTCAATTCAACCAGATAACCCCCATGCCATTAATGTGATGGGATGGTTATTGTATCAAAAAGTTCTATTGGGTCTTTCCAAGCATCCACAGGAGGATCTACAAAAGGCGCACAAACTTGCGATAGAAGTGTTGGAAAATCATCCAGACCAAGTGCTATCAATTCAGCTTGCGGCAACGATGGAATCAATTTTTGGTGACTATGAAGCTGCTTGCAACCGTCTTGAGAAAATGATCCCCCTGTCCAAGGTGATCATCGAAGTTGTTTCTACTGCAGAAATGCAACGTAGTTGTGGTGATTATAAAGGTTCAATTGAAACTTATGAGAAAGCTTTTGAGATATCTCCTAATTTTTCTTCATGGATCAAGGTATATTACACTTATGCTCTATTGCAAAAGGGCGATTTTGAAGTAGCGAAAAAATATGCTATTGAGCAGTCAATTAAAGAACATTCTTATTCTAGAGGTAATGCAGCATTTTTTGCTTTGTTAGCCTATATCTATTACAAGGAAGGAGATAAGGCTTTGGCAAAGGAATACTTTGACAAGCAAAAATCGATGAAGAACAGAATGACAAAAAAGTCTATAGAAGTCAGGGATTTCTCAACAGTTAAATCAAAGTTATTTGTAAACGATTACGTCAAGGTGCTGCAATCATTGGGAATGCCGGATCAATAATAAATTATAGATCTATTAATACAAACCTCCGCTTGGCTATGGACTCTCCCTTTTAGCCTTTTAGAACGATGAATTAATTTTCAGAAAAATCTTTTCTGATTTGGGAAATAATGTATGCTTATCTGTTAATTTAAGAACTTTTTAATGAATTTTCTTGGAGAAAATCAGGGTGCGGGCAAAGCAGCTGAAAAAAATTAAAGTCCGTTTGGAGGAAATGCAAGCGGAAATTCTGGGTGAGTCTGAAGAAACAGTACATACTATGCAGGAAGAGAGTACTCTCTACCCTGATCCCAACGACCGTGCTTCACTCGAAACAGAACATATCAATAATTTGCGTATACGTGATCGTGAACGTAAACTTCTTACAAAGGTAGAGGAAGCCCTGGAGCGCG
>JAKUOQ010000194.1 GCA_022450865.1 Nitrospinales bacterium
GGAGCACAGATAGCCGTCTTTTTGAATGTTTCCAATAATACAGGAACCGATGAACTTGTCCGATTCAGAATTGATGGTGAGGTTTAACTGCCAAACAAGATGGTCGGTTAATGAAGTTTCTTTTTTATAAGTAGTTTCAATAGAAGGTTTTTCTGCAAGGCTCTCTATCGACATCCCTTGATCAATATTGTTTTGAAAATAGCTTTCCCAGTCAACTTCCTGTTCTTGAGAATCTTGCGAGGATTCAGACAAAGAGTCATATTCTTTGTCGTTTTCAGCTCTATTTTTGTCGTCGAGAGAACCTAATTCCTCATCATCGAGTATTTCTTCCAGAACAGGATTGTCTATGATTTCCTGTCTAACTAGTTGGGCTAGTTCAAGCCTTGCCAATGGTAATAGCTTAATTGCCTGCTGGAGCATGGGTGTCATGACCAGCTTTTGGCTCATCTTCAAGTTCAAATTCATTTTCATTTTTATGATTTTTTCTCCGGCTAAAATGAAAACTGGTCGCCAAGATAAATTTGTTTTACTTTTTCGTCCTGTACGATCTGATGAGGTGAACCTGAAGAGATAATTTCACCTTCGTTAATGATATATGCCCGATCAGTGATGCTTAAAGTCTCACGAACATTATGGTCGGTTATTAACACTCCGATACCTCTATTTTTTAATTGAGAGACAATTGACTGAATATCTGCGACGGCTATAGGATCAATTCCTGCAAATGGCTCGTCCAGTAATACAAATATTGGTGAAGTGGCGAGAGCCCGACTAATTTCTACCCTCCTTCTTTCACCACCAGAAAGAGAATAAGCCATGGAATCTTTAATGTGAAGAATGTTCAACTCGCGGAGTAATGATCGAGCCTTTTTTTTGCGATCAAATGTTGAAAGTTTTTGCGATTCGAGCACAGCTAATAAATTTTCTTCAACAGTAAGCTTTCTGAAGACCGAAGGCTCCTGTGGTAAATAGCTCAGTCCCTTTTTTGCTCGTTGATGCATAGGGAAGTTAGTGATATCTGCATCATTTAAGAACACCTGTCCATCATCAGGTCTGGTGAGTCCAACCACCATATAAAAAGTAGTTGTTTTGCCCGCTCCATTAGGACCCAGTAAACCTACAATTTCTCCTTGTTTAATCTCCAAAGTTACCTTGTTAACCACTTTCCGGGAGCGGTAGGATTTAATAAGGTTTCGGATTTTCAGGCCAGCCACAGCATATATTTTTTAAAGGTGAGGTTTGATATTATTTCTTATTTTTACGGCTTTTACCTTTTTTATCTTTTTTATCTTTTGGATATATTTTCATACGTACTCTTTTATTGGCGAAAAACCGGTCCTTTTCGAGAAGAAAAATCAACTCTCTGCCTTCAATCATATTACTTTCTTCCCATGCAGTAGCCTTTGGGGTTCCGGTAAGGATGATTTTTTGTAATTTATCAATATAAATGGCTTTGTCGCCTTTTCCTCTTTTTAGGCCGCGAGTTATGAAAACATTCCCAATAGCTATGATCTCCTCGGTTTCCTTTTTATCTTCGGTGTTATAGATTTCAAGAATGTCCGAAGTTATTTTCAGATCCCCCCAATACCCCACAACATTTCCCATAAAAATAATTTTTATACCACCATCCTCAGAGCGCATACGTTCAGAAGTGATTTCTAAGGGGTCCTTATTTTCTCCTTCTTTGCTTAGCAGGATGGAGGGTATTAATAGACTGAATGTCAAGACAATCGTCAATATGTAGATCCACTTTGGGGCTTTGGTCATTTTTTTTCTTGGGAAAGGCTGGTATTAGAGGGCTTGGCTTTTTTTGTATTAAATCTTTCAGCTAAAGATTCACCATCTCCTATTAGCTTTACA
>JAKUOQ010000195.1 GCA_022450865.1 Nitrospinales bacterium
AATAGTACGCTTGGAGGACTATCAGGGACGTTTTGTATTGTTGAATTTTTGGGCTACCTGGTGTTTGCCTTGTTTGAAGGAAATGCCGGAATTTGAAAAAGCATACCAGGAATTGGGTGAAGAAAAACTTGTTGTACTGGCTGTGGGGATGGGAGAAGATAAAATTAAAATCAGAAAATTTGCTGAAAAATATGGTTTCACATACCCTCTGTTGGCCGACCCTGATATGGAAATAACCAGACTATATGGAGTCAAAAATATTCCCGTAACTTATCTTATTGATCCAAAAGGTGTTATTCTCGGGAGAGCACTAGGAGTTCGTGAATGGGCAAATCTGGATTTACTCGCGTTTATAAAATCCCAATTTTGATAAGTAACAACAGCACGTTTTATTAATAATCATAATAAATTGAAAAATGTTTAGGGAAGATTTTAAGCTCATTGACCAAAGGTTCCCCAGGGATAATCAAAAATAATGATTGTAGAACCACCTTCCTGGCCTGTGGCAAAATCTAAACGGTATACGAATCCAGAACTTGTCACCACTCTTGTCCCTACACCCGCAGAGGTCCTTTTTTCCTGCCACAGTTCACTTGCTTTATCTGCTACAGTGCCTTCCTCATAAAAGAATGCCAATTGAAATCCTGTTCTGATATCTTTGATAAAATACCAGTCGAACGCAGTTTTTTCATCTGAAAGATTCCAGCGGAATTCTGCACCCCTGGATTCAACATGTGCCCCGCTGTAGCGACCACCTACATACGATCTTAACCTCTCTGTCCCTCCAAGATTTCCTCCTGAACCATAAGTATTTGTTGCCTGTCGATTTTTTGCTAGTACGTCTATTGTTTCTGGATCACAGTTGGAGAAACAGTTAGCAGTTTCTTTGGCAATCAAATAATCCAAATCAGTATTCCCCTGTTTACGAACGGTTGCATCGGAGCGATACCAGTTGAGAGCAACGGTGCTGTAGCTTAAAACAGGGATATAGGATGTCAGGTTATAATTCTGTACAAAATAATCCGGGGAATCAGAATTTCTGGCGGGAGAATCAGAAGTGGTATAAATAAGTTTCAAACCTTTCTGCGGATCTGTCCTGTCGTCTGTCCAATCAATTTGAAAACCATAGCTACTTGAAACACCTTCGAAACTTTGATTAGCTTCATAGATTAGTTCCCCGTCCTTGTCCCTTATTGCAGAAAGAGTAGATTCGTTTTTGGTTTGGAAACCGAAAATATCAAACATTCTATCGAAAAGAGTCAATGTTAGGCGAGCAAAATTAAATTTGGTATCTGAAAGCTCACTAATTACATAGTCATCGGGGTCTGAGTTCATCCTCCGGTTACGATATGATCTGAATGATCCCTTGTCAAAGTTTCCTTGACCGAAATCAAGCAGAAACGTTTTCGGAATAACCGGAATATCGGTAGCAAGTAAAATATTTCCACCAATATCGCCGGCTATAGCTATAGCAAAAAGATCAAGAGTAGTTTCCGTGCCTCCAAATTGAACATTGTTGAAACCACCTAGAAGACCGAACCCTGAACCAGCTCCAGGAATGATGTATGGCAACGGTAAAGCTAAATAGCCAAAATCTGTGGGAAATTGTTCCGTTCGTCTTTCAATCGCAGAAACACTGGATTGAATTAAGATAAAAATGGTAAATAAAAATGCTAATTTTTTTTTCAAATCTTAATTTTCTTTTTTAATACTTTTCATTAGTTTGATCAAACACCGAGTTGTTTGCTCTAGCATGGAATAGTTCCATAGTAGCCACATTTGAAGCTTATTTGTTAAATATATTTACTGTCAGTTAGAAACCTGCGATCTGCTGATAGACT
>JAKUOQ010000196.1 GCA_022450865.1 Nitrospinales bacterium
AAATACCTATAAGTGCGCCTGTAATTCCTAGTTTTAATCAGCAAGATTATATGGCTGGTGTTTTTGCTTATCAAAGGGAAGATTTTCCGATGGCGCTCGATTATTTTTCAAATTTAGTATTGGATAAATCAACAAAAGATATTATTAATAATGTTCTCTATTGGATGGCGGATTCTTATCAACAAATTGGGGATTTTAATAATGCATTAATTTCGCTCGAAAAAATACTAACTGATCCTGACTCTGATCATCTAGATGATGCCTTAATAAAAAAAGGTTTACTGCATCGTAAGCTTGGGCAAAAGGAAGAATCCTTAATCGTATTTAATCAGTTGGTAAATAATTTTCCTAGAAGTGAATATGCTAAACTTGCGCGAATGGAAATTAAACGAGCGGAAATATATCAATGAGGTTGAAAGCCTTTTTCTTAATCTTTATTATGGTCATTAGTTTTAATGATATATCTTTTGCTGCTACACGTGTTGCATATACCAGACCCGGTTTAATGATGAAGATACCATTTAGCACTGTTGGTAGATCGCCCTATTTATTTAGAACGGGATTTGGAACTGAATTACACAATTTTAGTCCTTTCAATAGTACCGCTGGAATTTTTTTTGATATGGAAGTTGGAAGAAATTTTTCCCTAGGTTTTTCTTCAGTACAAACTGCAGATACAACCAACTTAGCCAATCTCGATGTTTCAACTTATGCGCCACCTGTTGAATTTGGTTTTCACCTGCAACAGCGAGTATTTACTTACAATGATGTGAGCGTTTCTGTTGGTTTACAAGATATTGTTTTTCAAAACTCTGAATCAGAAAGCGGGTTAAGTTTATCTCCCGAGCAACTATCTTTTTTTGTAGTAGTTAGTAGCGCTAAACAATTGGGATCTTACCACCTGCAAACTTTCCTTGGTTTTGGTACAGGTGGTTTTGGCGCGCAAGATTCTTTGCCGACTACAGATTCAACTGGTGCACCAGCAGGCGTATTTGCTGGATTTTATTTGAATACTCCATTCTTTAATAAATGGGGTGGATTAGATTTTGTGGGTGAATTTGATGGTATAGGTATCAATGTGGGACTCCGCATCCCCCTTACCTCGGATTATCGCCTGAACATTGGGTTCACCCACATAGATAAACTACCAAGCTGGAAAATACGTTATTGGTCAGGGCACCCGGCATTAACTGTGGGATTTGATATGGCTGTACCAAGAAGAGCAAGACGTGTGATAGGTGATATTTCCGGCCCATCTCCTCTCATGACTGATGCTGGCGACATGCCTGTTTTTGACGATCAATTTTCAGATCAGTTTGATTCTACTTTAGCAATGGCAAACTTCATGGTCAGTTCTTTGCGTGATTCTGTAGTAATGGTGAATAATGAAATGCGTAATCTTATGGTTAGATTGTCAGCAATGGAGCAAAAGTCGAATTTTCTTGAAGATTCGCTGAAATCATTTAAGCTTTCCAGCAATGTTGAAGGTAAAAACATGAATGAAGCTATGCGCCACTTATCTAGATCGCTCCGTTATTTTTATGGCGGTGATTATCGGGCGTCCCTGCAAGAGGTTGAATCCGCACTGGATCTAAATCCAAATCTCGCTCTTGCTTACGCACGAAGAGGATCTATTTATTATAAACTGGGAGATGTGCAACGGGCAACAATTAACTGGAACCTTGCGTTGCGGATGGATCCAGAATATGATGATGTACGAAATATTTTAAAAGCGCTGCACGAAAACAGGTTAAAGACTACAAGTTTTGTAAGGGAGTAAATCGGTATGGATATTGCAACCCTAATAGGTATTGTTTTAGGACTTGGAG
>JAKUOQ010000197.1 GCA_022450865.1 Nitrospinales bacterium
CCCCCAGAATGAAAGACATCAGTTGGTTAGACTTAGATGACAATAAACTGGGAGATGAAGGAGTTGAGGACTTGGTGAATTGTCCTTTGCTTAAAAATATTCAATATTTAAATCTGAATAAAAATGGGATTAGTGATAAAGGTCTTGAGATCTTAGGAACAGCAAAGTTTTTAGGAAGTTTAAAACGTTTACATTTAAAGGGGAATCCGATTAAAGGTGAAGGCGTGGTTTCATTATTTAATTCTGAAACTCTAGACAGTTTATCGACATTTCAGATCAACGATGGCTGGACTTGTAAAAAAAGGGAAGGGTGGCGGTATAAACCGCAAGATTGACGTATGTCCCGACCCTCTCTCCACATTCAAATAACAGCGCATGACCGCCCGGGTATTCTGGCCGAAATACTTGTCTTCATTGTAAAGTTTGGTTGGAATGTGATGGATATCAAGCAATTTGTTTTTAATGGAATGCTTAACCTTTCCATACTGCTTAATGAAGATGATGATAGTTTAATCTCTCCTTTAAAAGAATCTCTTGCGAAATATGCCGAAGAAAGAGGATATAAAGTAGCTATTTACCCATGGAAAATGGAGTCTAACTCGGAAGCTTCCTATCCTTATAGGTCTGTTGTTACTCTGCTTTGCTCGACTTTTTCTTCAACGGCTTTCTTGGAAATAACGAAAACATTTTCTGATTTGGATATAAATATTCTTAGGATTGAGCAATTGGATTCAGGAGATATTCATGTCCTAGAATTTATAATAGGAACGCGTAAAGCTCATTCAACGGAGGATGTTTTAAATGCCTTAGTGCTTTTTAAAGAAAATAATCGGGTAGATATCGCGGTACAGGAGGAGACTTATTTCCGCCGCAATAAAAGGCTGATTGTTTTTGACGCCGATATGACTTTTTTGCAATGTGAAGTAATAGATGAATTGGGGAAATTAGCGGGGCAAGGGGAAAAAATATCCAGTATTACTCGTCAGGCAATGAGTGGAAAAATGGACTTTAAATCAGCTTTGCGAAAAAGGGTGGCTTGTTTAAAGGGATTACCTGTTAAAGAACTTGCCGTGCTTTCCGAGAAT
This sequence comes from Nitrospinales bacterium, assembly GCA_022450865.1. Classification (GTDB taxonomy): domain Bacteria; phylum Nitrospinota; class Nitrospinia; order Nitrospinales; family VA-1; genus UBA8687. The sequence continues at coordinate 1,086 of JAKUOQ010000197.1, forward strand.
CTTCCACTTACTTCGGGTGCTGAGAATCTGGTTCGGATTTTAAAACATTTAGGTTACAAAATTGCTTTGGTCAGTGGCGGATTTGATTATTTTATCAATAAGCTGTGTCAACGGTATGACTTGGATTATGGTATCGCCAACCAACTTAAAATTGAAAATGGTGAGGTCACGGGGGAGTTGGAGGGAGAAATCATTGATGCACAGGCTAAAGAAAATGCCTTGATTTCATTAGCTAAGAAAGAGGGGTTTTCACTTAGGCAAGTCGTGGCAGTAGGTGATGGTGCCAACGATATTAAAATGTTGGCCAAAGCCGGTTTAGGAATTGCTTTTAATGCTAAGCCAATAGTGCAGCGTCAGGCACAGGCAAGTATCAATCTGCATGATTTAAAATTGATTCTATACTTTCTAGGAATAAATGGGGTTGACCTTCAGGAATTAAACGAAGCGGTGGAGAAGGGAGTAATGCAGTCATGGCCGAAAAAAAGGTAAAAAAGGCTCTCCAAATAGTCCATTTTTTGTGCAAAGTTTTTAACGCTAGTACCAGCTATTTTTCTATCGATTTAATTGACTCTTCCCTGTATTGATTTTAACGGAGTTGTATATGGGTTTAATACTTCTCCTCCTACTTTTTAGATTAGCCCTATATTAATAATATTGTGTTTATTAGCGAAGAAGAACCATCCCAACAGGGTGAGAATCAGAGCAGGGTGTGTGTTCGATAACGTCTGCCCAGC
>JAKUOQ010000198.1 GCA_022450865.1 Nitrospinales bacterium
TTTTTTTTGATTCAGGCTCCGATAGCCTTAGCCGAGCAAATACGGGTAGCCGTAGCCTCTAATTTCATTTTCCCAATAAAAGAGCTATCTAAAGAATTCGAAAATACAACGGGGAATAAAGTATTGGTGATTTCAGGTTCAACGGGAAAGCTTTATGCACAAATCCACCAGGGCGCTCCTTTTGAGGTTTTTTTGGCAGCTGACTCAAATCGGCCGGAACTCCTTGAAAAAGAGGGAATAGGAGTCCCCGGATCGCGTTTCACATATGCAGTTGGAAGATTGGTTATGTGGAGTGCTGATCCAAAATTTATCACAACATTCGGTTTACAGGTTTTAGATCAAAAAAATTTTCGTTACCTAGCAATTGCTAACCCCAAAACTGCACCTTATGGAAAAGCAACGGAACAGGTTTTAAGGAAAAAAGGTTATTGGGAAAAAATTCAATCACGCCTAGTCAGGGGAGAAAATATTTCACAAACTTTACAGTTTGTGGTGACTGGAAACGCTCAAATAGGTTTTATCTCTCTCTCTCAACTAAGCAGCAGCAGGGGATTGCTTGGAGGAACTTCCTGGTTGGTTCCTCTTAGTTTGCACGAACCGATTCAGCAACAAGCCATATTATTAAAACGTGCAAATTCCAATCAAGTGGCCCGAGAATTTTTAAAATTTTTAAAAAGCAAAAAGGGTCAAAAAATAATAAAAAATTATGGCTATTACGTAGAACAATTTTAAAGGAAAATTATGGATCTGCATTCTCTTGATTATGGGCCTATCTGGCTCACCTTACAATTAGCAACTGTAACCATGATGATACTTTTAATAATAGGAACTCCTATTGCCTGGTGGCTTGCAAATACTTGTTCAAAGATTAGGGTCGGTATAGAAGCAGTGGTGGCCTTACCCTTGGTTTTGCCACCAACGGTTTTAGGATTTTATTTGTTGATCATGCTGGGTCCTAATGGTTGGATAGGTGGCCCCATTCAAACTCTAACAGGTTCGCCATTATCTTTTACTTTTACGGGGTTAGTGTTTGCATCAACTCTTTATTCTTTGCCTTTTGTTGTGCAGCCTTTACAAAGTAACTTTGAATCGATAGGAAGGGCTCCAATAGAAACAGCCTCTTCTTTAGGAGCCTCGAAGTGGGATGCTTTTTTTTCTGTGATACTACCACTCTCAAGACGCGGTTATCTTACCGCAACGGTTTTAGGTTTTGCACACACATTGGGAGAATTTGGTGTGGTGTTAATGGTAGGAGGAAATATCCCAGGAAAAACGAAAGTGATATCTATAGAGATTTATGATCGTGTTGAGGTTATGGAATATGCCCAAGCACATTTACTTTCAGCAGTTTTATTATTATTTTCCTTTCTTGTTCTGGTCATGGTTTATTCCATTAATAAAAAATTACCGGTAAACGTTTCATGACTACGTTCATAAAGGCAAATTTCAAAGTCAGCTATCCGAATTTTAATTTTGATGTTGATTTGCAACTCCCAGCATCTGGAATAACCGTGGTATTTGGCCCTTCGGGTTCAGGTAAAACTACCTTATTACGATGCCTCGCAGGTTTCGAAAAATCAGGTAGGTTAGAAATAGCGGGAGAGATTTGGCAGGATAAGAATAAATTCCTTCCTCCGAACGAACGCGCGATTGGTATGGTATTTCAGGAATCCCGATTGTTTCCACATTTAAAGGTTCGAGAAAACCTGTTGTATGGATATAAACGCACTCCAGTGGATTCGAGAAAACTGCATCTAGACAGGGTGGCGCGCGTGTTGGTTTTGGAAAATCTTTT
>JAKUOQ010000199.1 GCA_022450865.1 Nitrospinales bacterium
AGCAGACATTCCCATTTGTTCAAACACTTCCCTGGGGTCTATAGGAGCAGATCTATTGATAACTAAACCAAAAGAACCCTCATCATCATGATTGCATAATAAAACCACCGTTCTGGAAAAGTTTGGATCTGGCAAAACGGGATTAGCAATCAGGAAATATCCTTTACCGTATTCTTCGTTGGATGGTTCTGGCATGACAGCTTTATAAGTTTAAAGATTGAAGCTTTTTAAAATTTTTTCCAACTTTAGCCTCCTCTTTTCCTTCCGTGGAAGCAAAGTTATTATCTAAAGCTATACTAACAAGCTCAGGAAACTTTTTCGATGACGCCAATGCCAAAATTCCCTCATCGCCAATTTCGTTTTGAGCTAAGTCTAGATCTTCTAATTTATCCAATTCGTTTTCCGATGCCATTATTTTTGCACCCTCATCCTTAATATAATTGCGGTAGAGGTTGAGTGATTTCACTTTTTTAAAAACTTTGGAACGTATAAGATGACGGATTCCGTCCGGGCCAATATCATTTCCACCCAACTCTATCCAATTGACCTTTGAAAAAAGATCAGACTCCGCAAGCATCTTCAACCCGTCATTGCCTATGCGGTTACCTCCTAAATTGAGTCGGCGTACCTTCACAACACGCTCATCTCGCGTAATGATCGTCATTCCATTAGGACCAACACAATAACCTTTTAGATTCAGTTCTTTCCCATCTGAACTTAAAGTTTCCTCGATAACTTTTTCCATAGTTTCCCGCAATTTGTTACCTGTCAAAGTGCAGGGTTCTGCAGGTTTATAAATTTCAAAATGAGTGATAGATGGCATTCAGCCCCCTTATTTAATGTAAATGGCATTAACTCTTAAAAAAGATGAAATTAGCACACCAATCGCCATAAAAATTGATTAAAAACCCAAATAAAAACAAATAATTGATTGCAAACAGGCTATTATAAGGTTGACAGAAAATCAATTATATTTTAGATTTCCCAGTTTCACTCAATGATTTGACAATTTCAGACTTTTCTTTGTTTGGAAAACTATCACAAGTAACAATAATCTTTAAGTTTTCGAATGGTTTAACTAAAGGGGAGATGGTATGGAACTCGATTTTGACAAAATGGGTGGATTGGTTCCCGCAATTATTCAAGACGCTGAAACCGGGAAAGTTTTAATGCTTGCCTATATGAATTCCATTGCATGGGAAAAAACCTTGGAAACTGGAAAAGCATGGTTCTACAGTCGCTCACGGGACAAGCAATGGATGAAGGGGGAAGAAAGCGGCAACGTACAAATTGTTAAAGAAGTTTTTGTTGATTGTGATGACGATACCGTACTCCTGAAAGTCGAACAGGTAGGTAAAGCGGCTTGCCATAAGGGTTACACCAGTTGCTTTTTTAGAAAAGTCAACGGAGATGTAAAAATAATAGAAGAAAAGGTCTTCGACCCAGATAAAGTTTATAAAAAATAAATTTTAAACCATTTAAAGGAAAGAAATTAATTCATGAGTGGTAATGTTTTAAAACTAGGAATCCCAAAAGGCAGTCTGGAAGAGGCTACGGTAAAACTTTTTGCCCGAGCAGGATACAACATCAGAATCAAAAGTCGGTCATATTTCCCTAGTATTGATGATGTTGAAATTGAATGTATGTTGATTCGTGCTCAAGAAATAGCACGCTATGTTGCTGATGGCGTCCTAGATGCAGGGCTCACCGGCAAAGACTGGATAATGGAAAATCGTGCCGATGTAGAAGAAATTGCACCGCTGGTTTATTCAAAAGTTTCAGC